>NZ_JBFBGK010000229.1:0-1008 GCF_040684615.1 Streptomyces sp. NPDC089919 | reverse complement strand
TCAGACCCGCATCGGCTGGGGGGACTCGCGCAGGGACGCGTCCGGGCCCGGGTACTCGCGGATGATCTCGTAGCGGGTGTTGCGCTCCACCGGCCGGAAACCGGCCTCCCGGATCAGGTCGAGCAGGTCCTCACGGCCCAGCTTGTTCGGCGTGCCGTAGTCGTCCGCATCATGCGTGATCTTGTACTCGACGACCGAGCCGTCCATGTCGTCCGCACCGTGCTGCAACGCCAGCTGCGCCGTCTGCACACCGTGCATCACCCAGAACACCTTCACGTGCGGGACGTTGTCGAACAGCAGCCGCGAGACCGCGAACGTCTTCAACGCCTCCGCACCCGTGGCCATCGAGGTCCGCGCCTGGAGCGTGTTGCGGATCTTCCCGTCCTTCATGTCCACGAAGTCGTGCTGGTACCGCAGCGGGATGAAGACCTGGAAACCACCGGTCTCGTCCTGCAGCTCACGCAGCCGCAGCACGTGGTCCACCCGGTGCCGCGGCTCCTCGATGTGCCCGTAGAGCATCGTGCACGGGGTCTTGAGACCCTTCTCGTGCGCCAGCCGGTGGATCCGCGACCAGTCCTCCCAGTGGGTACGGTGGTCGACGATGTGCTGACGCACCTCCCAGTCGAAGATCTCCGCACCGCCACCGGTCAGGGACTCCAGCCCCGCCTCGATCAACTCGTCCAGGATCTCCGACGCCGACAGCCCCGAGATCGTCTCGAAGTGATGGATCTCCGTCGCCGTGAACGCCTTCAACGAGACGCTCGGCAGCGCCTCCTTCAACGCCGAGAGCGACCGCGGGTAGTACCGCCACGGCAGACTCGGGTGCAGACCGTTGACGATGTGCAGCTCGGTGAGGTTCTCCCCCTCCATGGCCTTCGCCAGCCGCACGGCCTCCTCGATCCGCATCGTGTACGCGTCCTTCTCCCCCGGCTTGCGCTGGAAGGAGCAGTACGCACACGACGCCGTGCACACGTTCGTCATGTTCAGGTGCCGGTTGACGTTGAAGTG
>NZ_JBFBGK010000228.1:0-1157 GCF_040684615.1 Streptomyces sp. NPDC089919 | reverse complement strand
TTCACCTACACCGCGACCTCTCCCGAGCAGGCCGCCAAGCGGGCCAACGCGATGACGGAGGCCTACCTCAAGAACCGGCAGGCCGCCTACGAGTCGCAGCGCGACACCATGGTCAAGGCCAAGAAGAAGCAGGTCGGCCCGATCGCCGAACGCCTGGAAGACCTGGCCAAGGAGATCAGCCGCACCCCCGACGGCCCCGGCCGCGACGCCCTCTACACCCAGAAGGCCGACGCCGCCGGCACCAAGGGCAGCCTGGACGGCGACATCCAGAAACTCTCCTCCCTGGACATGTCCGCCGGCCGCATCACCAACACCGCCACCCCGCCCAAGAACCCCGACGGCCCCGGCCTGGTCATGGCCCTCCTCCTGGGCGCCGCCGTGGGCCTGGCGCTGGGGCTGCTCGCCGCCTGGGTCCGCCTCGTCTTCGACCCCGCACCCCGCTCCGACGGCGACGTCGCCCGCGCCCTGCGCGCCCCCGTCCTTGGCGCCCTGCCCCGCGACAAGACCGGCGGCGGCCCCCTCCTGGCGGCCGGCGACGCCGACCCCCGCCTGGCCGAGGAATACCGCTCCGTCGCCTTCCGCCTCGCCTACGACGCCCGCTTCTCCGACCGCCGCCGCCTCCTGGTCGTCGCCCCCCGCGGCAGCAGCGAGACCGCAGCCGCCGTCGCCGTCAACCTCGCCGCCTCCTTCGCCGAAACCGGCAAGGACGTCCTGATGATCGAAGCCGACCTGCGCACCCCCGTCCTGGCCAGCCAGCTGCGCACCGACACCGGCGCCCGGCCCCGCTGGAGCCACATGTCCGGGACCGTGGAAACCGAATGGCCCGACGGCCGCCAGCTCGTCGTCGACGCCGGCGAATCCGGCTCCTTCGACCTCATCCCCGGCGAAGAGGTCCGCAACGTCCCCCGCGCCCTGACCTCCCCCCGCGCCTCCCGCCTGATCTCCGAGGCCGACTCCCCCAACTCCACCGTCGTCGTCCTGGCCCCGCCGGTCCTGTCCTACGCCGACGCCCTGGCCCTGGTCGACCGCGTCGACGGCGTCCTGGTCGTCTGCGACCCCCGCGCCGTCCACCGCACCGACCTCGTCCGCATCCGCGAACTCATCAGCGGCGCCGGCGGCACCGTCCTCGGCGCCGTCCTCCACGGCGGACAACCCAG
>NZ_JBFBGK010000227.1:0-1482 GCF_040684615.1 Streptomyces sp. NPDC089919 | reverse complement strand
GGGGCTCCGGGGGCGGCCGCCCACCGGTTTCGGGAAGGGGCGGGGTGGGGCTGGCTCCGCGCAGCGGCCGGGCCCGGGCCCGGACCCCGCGCCTCAATCGCCGGCGAGGCTGGATGTGCCCCGCCGGAGTGCAAAGGGCGAGCCGGGCCCAGGATTCGGGGCGCCGCCCCGGACCCCGCGCGTCAAACTCCCCCAGCTACCGCTGGGAGGTGTCCCCAGCGAGGCTGGATATGCCACGCCAACCTGGACGTCGCCCAGTGGGAGATGCGCCAGGTCTGACCCGGGCTCCAGGACCGCGGGCTAGGGTCGGGCCCATGGGGGACGACGAGCAGGAGTGGCGGGCCACGCGCGCGTGGGTGGAGCGGGGGCTGGCGCCGGGCGAGCGGATCACGGCGGCGGAGCGGCTGCGGGGCGGGGTGACCTCGGAGATGCGGCGGCTGGAGGTCATGGGTCCGCCGGCGCTGATGAGTCCGCCGGACGGCGCGGGGCCGCCGGACCTCGGGGTGTCGGGGGCCCGGTCCCTCGTGCTGCGCTCCTTCGTGAAGCCGTTCTACCGGCGGCACGCCGAGGGGTTGTTGAACCGCGAGGCGGACGTGTTGCGGCTGCTGGCGCAGGCGGAGGGGATACCCGCGGCCCGGTTGGTGGCCGTGGACGCCACGGCCGCGCACTGCGACGACCCGTCGCTGCTGATGACCCTGCTGCCGGGGTCGGTACGGATCACCGAGGAGGGGGCCGGGGCGCGGGCCGGGCTGCTGGCGCGGCAGTTGGTGCGGATCCACGGCCTGGCGGTGGCCGAGGCGGACCGGCCGCGGGTGTACGAGGCGTGGACGACACCGGAGCGGGTGACCGTGCCGCCCTCGACGCGGCGGCCGGAGCTGTGGGCCCGGGCGGTGGACGTGATCCGGCAGCCGCCGCCCCGGTACGAACCGCGCTTCCTGCACCGGGACTTCCACCCCGGCAACGTCCTCTTCGCCGGCACCGGCCCGTCGCTCCGGATCACGGGCGTCGTGGACTGGGTCGAGACCTCCTGGGGCCCGGCCGACCTGGACGTCGCGCACTGTGCGACGGGCCTGACACTGCTGCACGGGGTGGCGGCGGGCATGGCCTTCGCGGACCGGTACGAGGCGGCGGGCGGCGTCCTGGCCACCGGCCCCGACCACCTCTACTGGCGCCTCCTGGACGTCCTCGCCTTCGCCCCCAACGCGGAGAAGGTCGGCGTCCCCTGGCGCGCCCTCGGCCGCCCCGACCTGACCCCACCCCTCCTCACATCCCGCCTCGAGTCCTACGTCTCCACCCTCATGACCCGCTACGGCTAACCCCCGGGGCCTCCGCGGGGCCCCGTGGGTGCGCCCCCTCGCGCTTGAGGCGACCGTCGCGCAGCGGCGGTGCGGCCTGGGCGCAGCCCCGCGTACCAGCCCCGCCGGCGCTTGAGGCGACCGTCGCGGAGCGGCGGTGCGGGGGCCAACCCAGCCGCGCGGCGTT
>NZ_JBFBGK010000226.1:0-1575 GCF_040684615.1 Streptomyces sp. NPDC089919 | reverse complement strand
GGCGTCCGCGGCGGAACCCAGCGCGTGCAGCGGGGCGTGCCGGTAGAGGTCCAACGCCTCCTCGGCGGAGATCCGGCCCCCTTCGGCGGCGCGGTTCAGCGCCTCGACCAGCGCGGGGTGTTCCTCTGCGAACGATGTCATGGCGGTGGCGCCCTCTCCGGAAGGTGTTGCGTTCGTACGGGTCACGTCTGGTCCGCCGGCGCGGCGGCGTCGAGCAACTGCACGCGGACGTCCGGCGGGATGCCCTCCGCGCCCCCGACCCGGCGGGCGAACTCCGCGATACCGGCCAACTGGCGCCGGCCGAGGCCGAAGTCCAGGGCCTCGGTGAAGTAGCGCTCCAGCGTCGGGGCGTCGAAGACCTCCCAGCGGGCGGCCTGTTCGGACACCGTGCGCACCTCCGCGAGCCCGAGGTCCCGGGCCGCCAGCAGCGCCCGGTGGACCCGGTGCACGGTGTCGGGCTCGCGCGCCAGGAAGTCGCGCCGGGTGGCGAACACGGCGAAGACGAACGGCAGTCCCGTCCACTCCTGCCACATCAGGCCCAGGTCGTGTACGTGCAGTCCGGCCGCCGGGGCCTCCAACAGGGAGGCCCGCAGGGCCGGGTCGCCGATCACGACGGCGGCGTCCGCCCGGGACAGCATCGTCGCCAGGTCGGGCTCGGCGACGAAGTACCGCGGTTCGACCCCGACCCGGTCGGAGAGGAGCAGCCGGGCCAGCCGCACCGAGGTGCGGCTGGTCGAGCAGAGTGCGACCGGGGCGCCGTCCAGCCGGTCCAGCGGTACCCGGCTGACGATCAGGCAGGACATCACCGGGCCGTCACTGCCGATGGCGATGTCCGGCAGCGCGGTCAGCCGGTCGGCGTTCCCCAGGAAGTCGACGAGGCTGACCGGACCCATGTCGAGCTCCCCGGCGACCAGGGCGGCGCCCAGGTTCTCGGGGGTGTCCAGGGTCAGGTCCAGGTCGAGCAGGCTGGTGGTCCTGGCCAGACCCCAACGCAGGGGAAGGCAGTTGAGGAATTCGATGTGACCGACCCGGGGCCGCCGCTGCGGGGCGGCCCCGGGCCGGCCGGTCCCGGCCGGCGCGGGCTCCGGTCGCGTGCGGATCTCAGGCATCCGGGCCGTACACCTCGACCTGGTCGCTGCGGCGGCGGACGTGGATGCAGTCCCCGGGGCAGTCCTTCACCGAGTCCACCACGTCCTGGAGCAGCGGCAGCCGGACGACCACGGCGGCGGCCGGCTCGGTGCACAGCTCGTCGTGTTCGTCCTTGACGTAGGCGAGCCCGTCGATGTCCAGCTCGAAGACCTCGGGTGCGTACTGCACGCAGATTCCGTCGCCGGTGCAGAGCTCCTGGTCGATCCAGACCTCGAGCTCTTCGCCGTCGGTGGGGAGGTGGCCGTGCGCCTCCGCGGGGGTGGCCGTGGGCATGGGGTGCCTGCCGATCCTGTTCGTAGGGGTCTGTGCGCGGGGGTGCCGGTCCCTGGGGTCAGACCCGCATCGGCTGGGGGGACTCGCGCAGGGACGCGTCCGGGCCCGGGTACTCGCGGATGATCTCGTAGCGGGTGTTGCGCTCCACCGGCC
>NZ_JBFBGK010000225.1:0-1681 GCF_040684615.1 Streptomyces sp. NPDC089919 | reverse complement strand
CCGCCAGTGCCGCCCCCGCTCCCCCCCCCACCCCGCCCGCCGGCCGCCCCGACCCCGGCCCCGGACTCGGGGCGACGGGCGGTTCCGCGATCCGACCGGGGAGGTCGGCCGGTCAGATGCGACCGCGGGTCGTACGGCGACGGCGCATCAGGTGCACGCCGGCACCCAGGGCGGCGGTGCCGACCAGGCCGGCGCCGATGGCCGTCTCGGTGGCGGTCGGGCCGAAGGAGCCGCCGAGGCCGCCCTGGGCGCCTCGGCCGGCCAGCACCTGGAACTGGTGGGTGCCGATGATGCTGCTGCCGTGGCAGCGCACGGACAGCTCGTAGTGGCCCGGGTCGGCGTGGTCGTAGATCCGCACCCGCGCGAAGCTGATGGCCCCCGGACGCAGCTCGGTCTCGTCGAAGACGCGGTCGCGGTCCCGGCCGCGACCGCGGTCGTCGCCGGAGAACACGACGCCGCCCTGGCGGCAGCCGGAGGCGCTGACGTCCATCACGGAGCCCTGGTGGACGGCGAACGGATTGACGGTGATGTTGCTGGGCCCGCCCCCACCCCCGGGGGCGCCGCCGGCGACGGCGAGGGGTGTCGCGAGACCGAGGACGGCGAAGGCCGCGGCGGCCGCCGAGAGAGTGCGCGAAACACGCATGGTGGAACCTCCAGCGGGAAGCGCCCCGGAGCGGTGGCTCCGGGCTGATCGACGAGAACGCCTCCCGTGACGAACCATCACCTCGGCTCGGATGCCGCGCATGTCCGCATTCGTCCGCCCGATGGAGGCGACACGCCGAGCGAATCTGACGGAGCCCCAGGTCACACCCCATCAGATGCTTATCTGACATTTACTCGGATGGCTGCACCCCTTCCGGCCCCCACCACCCGTTCGCCCCTCCCTCCTCGCCATCGTGCCGCGGCGGACTTAGCGTGCGAGGGGATGGGGGAAGAGAACGCGGGACACCGGAACCCGCGTCGGGAAGGGAGAACCATGACCGAGGACGAGACCGGGCAACCGCGCAGGCGCTCCCCCTGGGGCGCGCTGGCCCTGGTCATGCTCACCGGCCTCGCCATGATGCGGAACGGCGCGAACATCGAGCCGGGCCCGCCGCAGCCGGCCGCGGCCGCCGCGGTGAGCGCCGCCTCCGACACCCTCGCCACGGCCGCCCCGGTGCCGCCGGCGGACCTGGAGGTGATGGGCCACTCCACGGTCGAGCGGATCCGCATCCCCTCGATCAACGTCGACGCCCCCGTCATGTCGGTGGGCCTGGACGCCGAGGGCTGGATCGACGCACCGCCGCCCCAGGACCCGAACCTGGCCGGCTGGTACCTCAACGGCATCGCCCCCGGCATGCGCGGTTCCGCGGTGATCGTGGGGCACGTGGACAACGCCCAGGGACCGGCCGTCTTCTACGGCCTGGGCTCGGTCCACAAGGGCAGCCGCATCGAGGTCAGCCGGTACGACGGGCGCACCGCCGTCTTCGAGGTGTACGGCGTGGAGGTCTTCTCCAAGGCGGAGTTCCCCGGGGCGCGGGTCTACGGCGACACCGGCCACCCGGAGCTGCGGGTGATCACCTGCGGCGGCGGCTACTCCAAGGCCCGGGGCTACGACGGCAACGTGGTCGTCTTCGCCCGCATGGTGGAGGCCCGCTGAGCGGTCCGGACACGCCGCGGGGCCCCGGGGCGGATCCTCCGC
>NZ_JBFBGK010000224.1:0-2177 GCF_040684615.1 Streptomyces sp. NPDC089919 | reverse complement strand
CGGGCCTGCCTCCGGTCCAGCCTGCCACCCCCTCCCCCAGCTACCGCTGGGAGGTGCCCCCAGCACCGCTCCCCACACATCCCGACCGCCCGCGGCCACGCGTAATGGCCGAGGGGGCGGCCGTACGCCGCACGGCTGCCCGCGGCACGCGTAATGGCCGAGGGGGTGGCCGTACGCCGGGCGGCTGCCCGCGGCATGCGTACCGGGCGGCCGGGTCAGGTGGTCGGGTCAGGTGGTCGGGGTCAGTTCCGTCAGCATCGCGGCGCGGAGGCGGAGGGTGGCGACCAGCCGGGCGAAGGCCTCGGCCCAGTAGCCCTCGGCGCTGGAGCCGGGCTCGCCGGGAGGGCCGCCGGCGTCGGCCGGCCCGGCCGTCAGCGCTTCGAGTCGGTCGGCCTCCGCCGGATCCAGGCAGCGCTCGGCCAGCCCCATCACCCCGCTGAAGCTCCAGGGGTAACTCCCCGCGTCCCGTGCGGTGTCCAGGGCGTCCACCACCGCCCGGCCCAGCGGGCCGGCCCACGGGACGGTGCACACGCCCAGCAGCTGGAAGGCCTCCGAGAGGCCGTGCGCGCGCACGAACTCGGCGACCCAGCCGGCGCGTTCCACCGGCGGCAGCGTCTCCAGCAGCTTGGCCCGCTCGGCCAGCGAGGCCGTGCCCGGACCCGCGGCGGGCGGCCCCGCCGGGGCGCCGAGCAGGGCCCGGGCCCAGAGCGGATCGCGCTGCCGGACCGCGGCCCGGCACCAGGCCGCGTGGACGTCCTCCGCCCAGCCCGCGTCCATCGGCAGCGCCAGGATCTCCGCCGGGGACCGGCCCTCGTACCGCTGCGACCAGCAGTGCAGCGGGGCCGCCTCCACCACCTGACCCAGCCACCAGGAGCGCTCCCCGCGGCCGGCCGGGGGCCGCTCCACCACGCCGTCCCGGCGCATCCCGGCGTCGCACCCGGTCGGCGCCGTCACCCCCTCGGGGCCCACACAGGCCAGCGCGCGGGCCGCCATCCGGCCGGCCAGGGCGGAGTGCGGCAGGGCCGACAGCAACTCGGCGGCGGTACCGCGGACGTTGCGGCTGCGGTCGCCCAGTGCCGACTCCAGGAAGGGCTCGTCCGCGGCGGTCAGGCCGGTGCGCAGCGAGTCCAGGAACATCAGGCGGTCCTCGGCCCGCTCGGTGGCCCAGGTCGAGGTCAGCAACTCCCGGGCGGCGGACCGGTCGTGGGCGCGGACGGCCGCCAGCAGGGCGACCCGCTCCGCGAACAGCCCCTCCTGCCAGAGGCGGCGTACGGCGGGGTCGTCCGCGGGGTCCGGCAGGTCGGTGCCGCCCTCGCCGCTGCGGAGGGCGAACCGCCAGTCGCCGCCCAGCCCGGCCAGCCACCGGCCGCGGGGTCCGGCCAGCCGCACGGCGGCGGGGCGCAGGTCGGTACGCGCCTTGGCGGCGTCCAGCAGGGCGGGCAACAGGGCCGCGGGGGCCCGGTAGCCGTGGGCGTTGGCGGCGGCCAGCCACTGGGGGAGGAGCTCGGTCAGATCCGGCAGCGCGCCCCGGCCGGCGCCGGCGGCCCGGCCCGCGAGCAGCTGCGCCAGACGGGCCCGGGCCTGCGGCGGGAGTTCTGGGCGGGGGTCCTCGGCGGCGGGGGCGGGCAGCGGGCGGGCGGGGGCCGGCCGCAGTCCGGCGCGGCGGCGTACGGTCTCCAGGGCGGCGGCGTCGAGCAGCCCCTCGGGCCCGGCCTCCGCCGGCATCCCCTGCCGCCGCCGGGCGGTCCCCAACAACGCGGCCGTCACCATCCCCTCCCACCCGACGGCCTCCCATCCAGCGGGTGCCGTTGCCTTCGCCGTGGCCGCCGTGGCCTTGGCCTTGGTCTCCGCCGTCGCCGTCGCCGGCGCGGTCGTGGCCTTGGTCGGCGCCTTCGCCGTCCCCGCCGTCGTGGGCGTCGGGCCGGGGTCGGCCTCGCCGGTGGTCGCGTTCGCTGTACTCATGCCGATCCCCATTCGTGTGGTCCGTCGTTCTGGTCGCCGTCGCCGTCGCCGTCGCCGTCGCCGTCGCCGTCGCGGCACACCCAGCCGCGCTGGGGGCACCTCCCAGCGGTAGCTGGGGGAGTTTGAGGCGCGGGGTCCGGGGCGGAGCCCCGAATGCCCGTCGCGGAGCGGCGGGGCCGGGGGCTCCGGGGGCAGCCGCCCACCGGTTTCGGGAA
>NZ_JBFBGK010000223.1:0-2375 GCF_040684615.1 Streptomyces sp. NPDC089919 | reverse complement strand
CGACCGCCTGGGCCAGCGCCAAGGGCAGATGCCCGAGGTCGTGAGCAAGCGAAGCGAGCTGGTCAGCGGGCTCGACGCGGCCCTGGGCATCCAGCGCGGCAGTGAGGTACGCGAAGGACTCCTCCGGGGTGAAGAGCCCGACGTCGATCCGACGCCGGCCCTCCCCGAACAGAGCCGAGTCCCGGCAACGGGTGGTGACCAGCACCCGCCCGCTCGAGCTCGCCGGCGGCCACAGGCTGAAACGGCGCGCCGGGTCGCCCGGCTGAACGATCAGGTCACCCGGGTCCGCGACGTCGTCCAGCACGATCAACCACCGGCACACCTGCTGCCCGCTCTTGGGGGCCAGCCAGGCCAGGAACTGCCTCGCGGCCCGCTCGGGGTCTTCAAGGTCGGCACCGCACAACTCGGCACCGGCCTGGGCGAACCCGCTGACCACCGCCGACTGCGTGCTCGCGGTGATCCAGACCAGGACGTCCAGGTTGCCGTCGTCCCAGGCGGCGCGGGCGTAGTCGGCGGCGAGTTGGGTCTTGCCGACCCCACCCATCCCGACCAGGACCTGGGAGAGGACCGCGGTACCGCCGCCTTCGACGGCCGCCCGCAGCCGATCCACCTCCCCGCGGTGTTGAAAGGACCGCGCTGGCGCCGGGACCACGCCCACTTGATGTGGCCACGCGGCCCGCCCGCCGGCACGCGGGTGGTGATGGTGGGTGATCGAGTTATCGTCGCCGTTCACGACCCTGTCGAACGAGATTTGATTGCCGTCGCCTGTCACACCCAAGCCGATGCCCTCACCCGCCGACAACCCTCGCTCCGCCGGCACCGCCTTCCCCGACGAACCCTCACTACTGCCGTGTCGGAACGGCCTCACGGCTGCTGGTTCCCTTGGCTGGTGCCCGCCTCAGTGGAGCCGTCTTCTGCTCGTTTGCGCCAGTGGGCGAGGTTGTTGCGGGTGGTGAGGGTGTCGGGGTGGTCTTCGCCGAGCACCCGGATTCGGTCGGTCAGCAGGTCGGTGAAGGCCTGGGCTGCCCCAGCCGCGTCCCCCGCCTCGCCCCGCCAGTGGGCGAGGTTGTTGCGGGTGGTGAGGGTGTTGGGGTGGTCTTCGCCGAGCACCCGGATTCGGTCGGTCAGCAGGTCGGTGAAGGCCTGCGCTGCCCCAGCCGCATTCCCCGCCTGGCCTCGCCAGTGGGCGAGGTTGTTGCGGGTGGTGAGGGTGTTGGGGTGGTCTTCGCCCAGTACCCGGATCATGGGTTCGAGGAGGTCGGCGAAGGCCTGTGCTGCGCCGGCCGCATCCCCAGCCGTCCCCCGCCAGGTGGCGAGGTTGCCGCGGGCGGCGAGGGTGTCCGGGTGGTCCTCGCCCAGCTTGTTGCGTGCGGCAGCGGCAAGGTGCCGGAAGTGGTCGGCGGCGGCCGTGGTTTGTCCTGACTCGCCGAGGCTGTGGCCGAGGCGGTAGAGCACCGCGTGTGCGTCTGGCTCGTACAGGCTGTCGTCGGCGTGGTGCATGAGTGCGCTGGTGTTGGCGCGCAGGGCCTGGGCGAGGCTGGTGTCGCGTTCGATCGCGGGCCAGGCTTCCAGTAGAGCGACGGCGGCGGTGCGCGCGCTCTGATGGTGCTGGTCCGGGGTGAGGGTGTCGCGCGTGGCGTGCTGAATGAGCTGGTGGATGTGGACGGCTTGGTAGGGGGTGGAGGGTTGGTGGTCGATGAGGCTCAGGCGGTGCAAGGCGCGTAGGGCGCGTACCGCGTCGGTGGGCGAGACAGTGGCCTGCCCCGGGCTGTCGTCAGAGGCGGTGCGGTGGGCGGTGAGGTACGCCCGCGCTGTTTCGCTGGTGAGGACGGGTTGGGGGATGCCGGCGGGGTCGAGGAAGGCAGCGAGCTGGAGCATCGGGCGGGCCAGGCCTGCCGGTTGGAGGGTGTCGGCGCGGTCGATGGACAGGGACCAGGCCGCGGCCACGGCGGTGGCTTGTTCGTCGGGCAGGGAGTCGGGGGCGAGGCGGTGAAGCGTGGTGGTGCGGTCGGCCAGGAGCTGGCGGTAGTCGGCGGCGGTCTCGCCCGCGTCGATCAGGTAGGCGACCGCTTGGGCCAGGGCGAGGGGCAGGTGCCCGAGGTCGTCAGCGAGGGCGGCGAGCTCGTCGGCAGGCTCGACCCGGCCATGCGCCGCCAGAGCGGAGGCGAGGTAGGCGAGGGACTCCTCCCGACTGAACAAGCCCACGTCGATGCGGCGCCGGCCTTCACCGAAGAGAGCGGCGTCCCGGCAGCGGGTCGTGACCAGCACCCGCCCGTGCGCGCTGGCCGGGGGCCACAGGCTGAAACGCTGGCCCGAGCCAGGGTGGGCGATCAGGTCGGCCGGGTCGGCGATGTCGTCCAAGACGATCAGCCACC
>NZ_JBFBGK010000222.1:1361-2712 GCF_040684615.1 Streptomyces sp. NPDC089919 | reverse complement strand
GGTGGCTGATCGTCTTGGACGACATCGCCGACCCGGCCGACCTGATCGCCCACCCTGGCTCGGGCCAGCGTTTCAGCCTGTGGCCCCCGGCCAGCCCTCACGGGCGGGTGCTGCTCACGACCCGCTGCCGGGACGCCGCCCTCTTCGGCGAAGGCCGACGCCGCATCGACGTCGGGCTGTTCACCCCGGAGGAGTCCCTCGCCTACCTCACCTCCGCCCTGGCCGCGCAGGACCGGATCGAGCCTGCCGGCGAGCTCGCCGCCCTCGCCGACGACCTCGGACACCTCCCCCTCGCCCTGGCCCAAGCAGTCGCCTACCTGATCGACGCGGGCGAGACCGCCGCCGACTACCGCCAGCTCCTGGCCGACCGCACCACCACGCTTCACCGCCTCGCCCCCGCCACCCTGCCCGACGAACAAGCCACCGCCCTGGCCGCGGCCTGGTCCCTGTCCATCGACCGCGCCGACACCCTCCAACCGGCAGGCCTGGCCCGCCCCATGCTCCAGCTCGCCGCCTTCCTCGACCCCAACGGCATCCCCCAAAACGTCCTCACCAGCGAAACAGCGCGGGCGTACCTCACCACCCACCGCACCAACTCTGGCGACAGCCCGCAGACCTCCGTTTCCTCCACCGACGCGGTACGCGCCCTACGCGCCTTGCACCGCTTGTGCCTGATCGACCACCAGCCCACCAACCCCGACCAAGCCGTCCACATCCACCAGCTCATTCAGCACGCCACGCGCGACACCCTCACCCCGGACCAGCATCATCAGAGCGCGCGCACTGCCGCCAGCGCCCTGCGGGATGCCTGGCCTGTGATCGAACGTGACACGGACGTCGCCCAGGCTCTGCGTGCCAACACCAGTGCACTCGTGCACCACGCCGAAGACAGCCTGTACGAGCCGGACGCACACGCTGTGCTTTACCGCCTCGGCCGCAGCCTCGGGGAGTCAGGGCAAGTCACGGCCGCCGCCGGCCACTTCTGGCACCTTGCCGCTGCCGCACGCAACAAGCTGGGCGACGACCACCCCAACACCCTCACCGCCCGCAGCAACCTCGCCGCCTGGCGAGGGACGGCGGGAGACGCGGCCGGCGCAGCACAGGCCTACGCCGACCTCCTCGAACCCGTGGTCCGGGTACTGGGCGAAGACCACCCCAATAGCCTCACCACCCGCAACAACCTCGCCTACTGGCGAGGCCAGGCGGGGGACGCGGCCGGCGCAGCGCAGGCCTTCGCGGAACTGCTGTCCGACCTAATCCGGGTGCTGGGCGAAGACCACCCCGACACCCTCACCGCCCGCGGCAACCTCGCCACCTGGCGAGGGACGGCGGGAGACACGGCCGGCGCAGC
>NZ_JBFBGK010000222.1:0-1263 GCF_040684615.1 Streptomyces sp. NPDC089919 | reverse complement strand
GGATCCGGGTGCTGGGCGAAGACCACCCCGACACCCTCACCGCCCGCGGCAACCTCGCCACCTGGCGAGGGACGGCGGGAGACACGGCCGGCGCAGCACAGGCCTACGCCGACCTCCTCGAACCCATGATCCGGGTACTGGGCGAAGACCACCCCCACACCCTCACCACCCGCAACAACCTCGCCTCCTGGCGGGGGAGGTCGGGGGATGCGGCCGGGGCAGCACAGGCCTTCGCCAACCTCCTACCCGACCGAATCCGGGTGCTGGGCGAAGACCACCCCGACACCCTGATCACCCGCAACAACCTCGCCTCCTGGCGGGGGAGGTCGGGGGACGCGGCCGGGGCAGCACAGGCCTTCGCCAACCTCCTACCCGACCGAATCCGGGTGCTGGGCGAAGACCACCCCGACACCCTGATCACCCGGGTCAACCTCGCCACCTGGCGTGCAGAGGCGGGGGATGCGGCCGGGGCAGCTCAGGCCTACGCCGATCTGCTGACCGACCTGATCCGGGTGCTGGGCGAAGATCACCCCGACACCCTCGCCGCCCGCAACAACCTCGCCTCGTGGCGGGGGAGGTCGGGGGACGCGGCCGGGGCAGCACAGGCCTTCGCTGGCCTGCTGTCCGACCGGGTCCGGGTGCTGGGCGAAGACCACCCCCACACCCTCACCGCCCGCAGCAACCTCGCCTCCTGGCGAGGCGAGGCGGGGGATGCGGCCGGCGCAGCGCAGGCCTTCACCGACCTGCTATCCGACCGGATCCGTGTGCTGGGCGAGGACCACCCCGACACCCTCATCACCCGTGACAACCTCGCCTACTGGCGCGAGCGAGGAGAAGACGGCTCCACTGATGTGTGCACCGGTCAAGGGGACCAGCAGCCGTGACCCCCTTCGGACGCTCCAAGAGCGAGGACGGACCTGGGAAGGCACTGCCGGCCGAGCGCGGCCTGTCCGCTGGTGAGGACATCGGGTTCGGTGTCTCGGGCGACAGCAACGAGATCACCGTCGGAGACGTGGTCACCGGCGACAACGTCTCCATCACCCGCCAGTACGTGTTGCCGGCTGCCCGAAGTCAGGCGGTGTGGCCGCATCAGGTGGGAGTGATTCCGGCGCCGGCGCGCTCGTTCCAGCACCGCGGGGAAGTGGAGCGGCTGCAGGTGGCGGTCGAGGGCGGCGGGACCGCGGTGCTCTCGCAGGTGCTGGTCGGGATGGGTGGGGTCGGCAAGACCCAGCTCGCCGCCGACTACGCCCGCGCCTCCTGGGA
>NZ_JBFBGK010000221.1:0-3019 GCF_040684615.1 Streptomyces sp. NPDC089919 | reverse complement strand
GCCTTCGTCTTCCAGGTGGTGCGCGAGGGCGGCGATGCCCGTCTCGAAGGCCGCCGTGCTGCGCCCGGCCCGGGTGCCGGTGGCTGGCTTCCCGGCGGCCGTGGGGGCCTTCACGGCTCGGGTGCGGGCCGGTTTGACGCCGAGGTCGGTCAGGCGCTGCTGCTGCTCGGCGGTCAGCGTGTGGAAGGCCCGTCGTTGTGTGGTGAGCCAGCGTCCGATGTCGTCGCCGTGCCGGGTGACTCCGGGGACGACGGCCCGCAGGGAGGCGCCGTCGTTGAGGTGCTGCTGCAGGTAGGCGTAGTGGCGCTGCCAGTCCACGGTCCACCCGCGTACGGCCGGGTTCCAGTCCTCGTCGATCGCGGCCAGGGCCGCCGCCCGCCGACCGGCGCGTACCGGGTCCTTGCCGAGCCCGCCGGGCCGGCGGACGTTGGTGAGCCACTGCCCGAGCTGGATGTCGAGGATCGCTGCGCCCCGCGGGGCGGCCAGCGTGCCGTGCAGCCGGTGCCAGGCCCGGGCGGCGGCGAGGTTGGTGTCGAAGGCGGCGTCGGCGGTGTCCCAGACGATCCCGAGTTCTTCGAGTTCGTCCGCGTGCCGGCCGGTCATGGTTCCGGCGCGGTAGGCGCGGCGTTGGTCGGAGAGCCACCGTCCCAGTGGGTAGGTGCCCTCGGTGTGCTCGTAGGGGACCTCGAGGTGGCCTTCGCGTTCCCGGTACCGGAAGGCGGCTTCTGCGCCCCGCCTCCAGTCCTGGCGTTCGGTGTTGAAGACCTGGTAGCTGATCCACTTCGCGATCAGCGCCGGGTCGCGGGCGGCGGCGAAGCGGAGCAGCAGCCGGGCCTCCTCCTCGCCCGGTTCGGGTGCCGGGCCGATCGTCAGCGACGGCGCAACGATGCGTTTCTGGTTCTCCTGTGGAATTGCAAGCATTTCCACGGCACGTTCATCATGCGCCCGAAGCCCGTTCAGAACCTTGATGAGCGGCCCATACGACTTCGAGGAAAGAATGTCCTCCGGTTTCTCATCTTCCCGCAAAAACACGGGGACGATCAGCGTCGCCATTTTTCCCTCGCCGGGTTTTTGCCGCAGGGCTCGGCCGATGGCTTGGACGATGTCGACGGCGGAGCCTTTGGGGTCGATGAGGGCGACCGAGTCGACCGCCCGGATGTCTACGCCCTCACCGAGCACGCGGCAGTTCGCCAGCACCGCCCGGCCGGCCCGGCGGCCGAAGTCCGCGAGGACGCCGGCCCGGTGGCCGGCCTCGTGCTCCCCACGCAGCCACCCCGACCACACGGTGGCCGGGTGCCGCACCGGGTCGACGGCGTGCAACCGGGCCGCGACGCGGCCCAGGCCTTCTGCGAAGGCCTGCGCCTCGATGGTGCGGTGGTGGAAGGTGATCGTCGTCTTGAGGCCGTGGGCGGCCATGGTCTCCAGCAGGGTGGTCTGCACGGCGGCCAGCCGCTGCCCCCGCAGCGGCTCCTCCCACCGCTCCTCGCCGTAGAGCCGGGCCGGCGTCACCACCGGGTCGACGAGCTCGGCGACGACGACCTGGTAGCGGGCCAGCAGTCCGCGGGCGATGGCGTCGGCGAGCGACAGCTCGTAGACGACGGGCCCGAAGACGCGGACGTCGTCCATGGAGCAGGCCATCTTCTTGGGCAGCCGGTCCCGGGCTGGCCCCGGCGGCACGTACGGACGCCCCTCGGCCTCGGCCTTCGCGCGCTGCTCCGCCTCGAACCGCCGGTCCTCCTCCGCGGCCCGGCGCTTCTCCTCGCGCGTCCGCGGGGGCCGCTCGGCCCAGATCCGCGGGGTCGCGGTCATGTAGAGCCGGCGCCGTGCCGGGATGAGGTCCTGGCGGTGGATGTCGGCCCAGGCCTTGCCCACCGACCCGGACGTCCGGTGCGCCTCGTCCACCACGACCAGGTCGAAGGCCTCCATCGGCAGCCCGAACTCGCCACGGAACGCGGCGGCGATGACGGGTAGGGAGGCGTAGGTGGCGTAGACGGTGACGGGGCCCCGGCCGTGCCACAGGCCCAGCTGCGGCGCCGACGTCGTCGACCGCACCCCGAGGCCGTACAGCTGCGCGTCGTCCTCGAGCGAGCACACCGCCACAGCCGGCCCGTCATGGCCGGCCGTCCGCCAGGCCCGGGCGGTCTGGGTCAGCAGATCCAGGGTCGGCAGCAGCACCAGGACCCGCCCGCCCCGCGCCAGCCGGTGCGCGGCCGCGGCCGCCATCACCGTCTTGCCGGTGCCGCACGCGGCCACCACCGTGGCTCGGAGCTCCGCCTTCGGGAACCGCCGGCCCGGCCGGGCCTCTAGCCCCCGGACGATCGCCTCCACCGCCTCTTCCTGGTGCGGGAAGAGCTCGATTTCACCGGCCTTCTGCATTCGATCCCTCCGAGGTAGTGGCGGGTTTCTCGGGATGGTACACAGCATCCGAATTCGTGAGAGGAATCCAAGGCGATCCAGAGTCTCACCCTGGGAGGGCCAGCATTCTCGTGATGCTACACAGCTTGCATCTGCTGTGATGTAGGCTTGACTGTACCTGAGGCGGCGTGCGGCCGGAGCGGCTTCCCGAAAGACGTCCACCCCTGTGGGGGACTCGTACAGCCCGTCAGATGGACGAGGCCGCCACCCTCCCGCTGCTGCCGGCCGGGCCCGCTTGCGGGCCCCAGGTCCTGGAGCGAAGCGGAAAGGCCCGGGGTGGGAGCGGAGCGGACACCCCAACAGGCCGAAGGCCTGAACCCCGTGAAACGGGGTCAGCTCCGAGGGAGCGCAGCGGACGCGGAGCAGGTCCGCAGCGAAGCGCAGGACCCCGGCCCGAAGGGCCGGCACCAGCCCGGCAAAGCCGGGCAGCTCCTGCAGCGAAGCGGAAGGAGCCGGCCGCCGAAGGCGGCCCCGCCGGAGCGAAGCGCAGGCGGTGTCCCTGCCATGCGCGCAGCGCATGGGGTCTGCCCGAGCTGAAGAAGGCCATCGCGGAGAAGACGCTGCGGGACTCCGGCTTCGAGGTGGACGCGTCGCAGGTACTCGT
>NZ_JBFBGK010000220.1:0-3405 GCF_040684615.1 Streptomyces sp. NPDC089919 | reverse complement strand
GGGCTCCGGGGGTCCGGGGGCGGAGCCCACGGTTTCGGGAAGGGGCGGGTAGGGGAACCGCTCCGCGCAGCGGCCCCCCGACCCCGCCCCCACCCGTGGGCCCCGCCCGCCCCCACCCCCACCCCTGGCCCCCGCCCGCCACGGGCGACAACCGCAGCGGACGGCCGAGGCGGCCGCGACCAGGCCGGCCAGGGCCGAACACCAGTGGGTCAAAGGCGGCCAGGCCACGCGGGCCAAGGCCAGGCCGGGCCTGACCGGGTAGCCCCGCGGACGGGGCGGGCCGAGGGCACGCGGGCCACGGACGGCACGGGCCACGGACGGCACGGGCCACGGACGGCACGGGCCACGGACGGCGCGGGCCACGGGCGGGCCGGGCCGAGGGCGCGCGGGCCACGGGCGGGCCGGCCGGACGGGCGCCGCGGCGAGGCGGCGCCGGGGCTGCCGGAATGCGCACCGGGCCACGGCGTACCAGGGTGAAGGGGTGAACAGGCGGCGCCGACGAGGGGACGCGGAGCCGGGCTGGCTGCGCGGCACGCCGCCGCCCCGCTGGGTCCGGACCGGCACCGCCGTGGCCCTGGTCGTGCTGTCGCTGGTGGAGCACTTCACGCCCGCCAAGGAGCTGGGCTTCTTCCTCGCCGCGCTGCCCCCCGTGGCCGCGTTCTCGTACGGCGCCCTCGGTACCTCCGTCTTCGCGGGGCTGGTGCTGCTCCTGCTGGGCGTGCAGAGCCTGGGCGTGGGGCACGCGCGGGGCGGGGACCTGGCGACCGTGGCCGTGGTGGGCCTGATGAGCGTGGTGATCGCCTGGGTGCGGCGGCGCCGGGACGCCCAGCTGGTCTCGGTCCGTACCGTCGCCGAGGCGGCGCAGCTGGCCGTGCTGCCGCCGGTGCCGGAGCGGGTGGGGCCGGTGCGCTGCTCGGGGCTGTACCGGGCGGCCCAGCGGGGCACGCTGGTGGGCGGGGACCTGTTCGACGTGCGCGAGGGGCCGTACGGGGTACGGGCGGTGGTCGGGGACGTCCAGGGCCACGGGCTGGCGGCGGTGGGCACCGTCGTCTCGCTGCTGGGGGCCTTCCGCGAAGGGGTGCTGGACGACCCCGGGCTCGGGGCGGTGGCGGCCCGGCTGGACCGGCGGCTGGTGGAGGACTCGGCGGGGGTGGAGCACGCCGAGCTGTTCGCCACCGCCGTGCTGCTGGAGTTCCCGGCCGGGGCGCCGGACCGGGTGCGGATCGTCTCCTGCGGCCACCCGCCGGTGCTGCGGCTGCGCGGCGCGGGCATCACCCCGGTGGACTGCGAGCCGGGTCCGCCGCTGGGCCTGGGGCTCGCCGGGCTGGAGCCGCCGCAGGTCACCGAGGCCGTGCTGGAGCCGGGGGACCGGTTGTTCGTGCACACGGACGGGGTCACCGAGGCCCGGGACGAGGCGGGTGAGTTCTACCCGCTGCCGGCCCGGCTGGCCGGGCTGGCCGGCTCCGCGGACCTGGTCGCGGCGCTCTGGCAGGACCTCTCCGACTTCACCCGGGGCCCCCGGGACGACGTGGCCCTGCTGCTGCTCGTCCGGGCCTGAGAGCGGCCTCCCGCCGGGCCGGGCCGGCCGTCAGCCGCCGGTGACCAGCCGCATCGAGCCCGTCAGGGTGTGCAGGCAGCGGACGGCCAGGTCGGCGGGGGCGGCGGGCGGGCCGGCCGGGGTCCCGGCCCAGGCCTCCAACGCGACCCGGATCGCGTCCGTGGCGGCCGCCGCCAGCAGCCGGACCTCCAGCGGGTCGGCGGTCTCGCCGGCCAGCCGGGCGAGGACCGGGACCAGCCGCTCCTCGGAGTCCTGGTTGACGCGGTACCAGACCGCCCGGAGCGCCGGGTCGCCCTCTGCGGCCCGCAGCAGGCCCCGGGTCCACTCCAGCCCCTCCTCGTCCTCCGCGACGGTCAGGGAGGCCCGTACGGCCCGCTCTATGGCCGGTCCCAGGGGCACCCCCGGCTCCTCGGCGGCCAGCAGCGCCCGCCAGGCGTCCCCGCCGCCGGCCAGCAGCGGTGCGACGGCGTCCTGCTTGCTGCGGAAGTACCGGTAGAAGGTGCGCAGCGCGACCCCGGCCCGGCGGGCGATGTCCTCGGCGGTGGTGGCGTCCGGGCCGTGCTCGGCGAAGAGGGCGCAGGCGGCCCGCGCGATGTCCAGCTGGGTGGCCGCCTTGCGGCGCTCGGTCAGGGAGACTCCCGGGCCGCTGGTGGGGGAATAGGGGCGAGGCGAGTTCACACCCGCAGGGTACGCCAGCAGAAGGGCGGGATGCGTGGAATGACATGGTGGCAAAACGTGCCATTAGGTGGGTACAGTCGATGGCGGGGCACCCCCCGAACCCCTTCCCCCAAGTCCACGGAGGACATCGACATGCAGCGTTACCAGGGACGGCGCGTCCTGATCACCGGCGGCGGCTCCGGCATCGGCCAGGCCACCGTGCACCGCATCCTCGCCGAGGGCGGCCGGGTCGTCGCGGTCGACGTCAACGAGGCCGGCCTGAAGGCCACCGCCGAGCGGGCCGCCGCGGACGGCACGGCCGACCGGCTGACCACCGCGGTCCTGGACATCTCGGACGAGGCCGCGGTGGCCGCGGGCGTGGCGGCGGCGGTGACGGCGCTCGGCGGGCTGGACGTGCTGGTCAACGCGGCCGGCATCCTGCGGTCGGAGCACACCCACAAGACGAGCCTGGAGCTCTGGAACAAGATCGTGTCGGTCAACCTGACCGGTACGTTCCTGATGATCCGCGAGTCCCTGCCGGCGCTGCTGGCGGGTGACGGGCCGGTGATCGTCAACTTCAGCTCGACCTCGGCGACCTTCGCGCACCCGTACATGTCGGCGTACGCGGCCACCAAGGGCGGCATCCAGGCCATGACCCACTCGCTGGCCGCGGAGTACAGCAAGCAGGGCCTGCGGGCGGTCAGCGTGGCCCCCGGCTCGATCTCCAGCGACATGACCAGCGGGACGGGGCCGGGGCTGCCGGAGGACACCGACTGGAGCCTCTTCACGAAGCTCGCCCCGGCGCTGGGGCAGGGCTTCGCGGGGCCGGAGACGGTGGCGGGGGTGGTGGCGATGCTGGGCTCCGAGGACGGTGCCTTCATCACCGGTACCGAGATCCGAATCGACGGCGGCACCCACTACTAGCCCCTCCCCGGCCCCCGGCCCTTGCTCCGGCCGGCCCTTGCCCTGCCCGGGCGATGCCCCGCCCGGGCGGCCGGGCGGCCGGGCGGCCCGCGGTCCCGGCGCCGCCACCGCTCCTCGCCCCGGCCGGCCCTTGCCCCGGCCGGGGCGCCCCCGTGTCGGGACCGGACGTACCGCGTTCGTCCTGCATACCCAGCCCCGCTGGGGGCACCTCCCAGCGGTAGCTGGGGGAGTTTGAGGCGCGGGGTCCGGGGCGGAGCCCCGCCGTC
>NZ_JBFBGK010000219.1:0-3484 GCF_040684615.1 Streptomyces sp. NPDC089919 | reverse complement strand
GGCGCACCGTCACCTGGTCCTCGTGGCCCTCGGCCGGCCTGCCGCCGCACTTCGCCTCCACGGCCGCCTACGACGGCGCCGTCCGGGGCCTGATCGGTCCGGGGGGCGGGCCCCCCGGGTATCGGGCCGGAGGTCCGATGGGACGGGCCGGCCGGGGACTCCGTCGGGCGGCTTTTCCCGAGGCATGGAGAGGGCGCAGCCACCGCACCGCCCTGACCTGGAAAAACGCCCCGGGTGACGGAATCCTGCGATACCCATATCGGCAGCACAGGATTCCACATCGGCATCCTGCGATGCCGATGACTGCCGCCCAGCGTCATGTCGTCCCGCGTCATGACGCGGCCGAAGAAATCCTGAGGGTTTTTCAATTACCCGGAACGACATGTCGCCATGAGTCACCGAATGAATCGTCGGGCTCTTTCGGTTACCACTGCCGACATGTCACCTGCCTAGAATCGGCGCGTCGAGACAGCACACGTCAGGGGTCGGCTTTGCCAAGAGAAGTGCGAAGGTCCCGGGATGTGTTCAACCGCGCCACCGGCGAGGTGTACGAACTCCTGGAGCCGGTGGATCCGCCGCCCCGCAGGATCGCCTACAACTTGGGCGGACGACATGGCCAGTTCTCCGTCCTGCGGGTCATGGAGATGCTGAGCAAGGAGTCCGGGCTCACCGGTGACGCGATACGGGTCTTCCTCTTCTGCGGAATAAGGGCTTTCGAGAACGGCGGCGCCACGGCGAACGAGGCCGCCGCCCACCTGGGCCTCACCCCGCAGGCCACCCGGCGTATCGCGAGAATGCTGGCGGAACACAAGTGCCTGCTCGTGGCCGAGCGGGTCGGCCGGACCATCAAATACCGCGCCAGCCCGCACATCATTTCCAGCCTTTCCGGAGAGGAGCAGGCGCGCGAAGCCGCCGCTTTCCACCTGCCGACCGTGCCCGGGCGACCCGACACCAAGGAGCACACCACGCATGCCTCGCCATCCGTACCCGGAACTCGAAGCCCTCGCTCGGCGGATCGGCGCACTGCCGCACCTGAAACAGAACGTGGTGATGCGGTACGCGATCCTGGGCGGCTTGCAGCACTCCGTCGAGAAGACTGCGGCCGAGCTGGCTGAGCTGGCCGGCGTCCCCGCCCCGCACTTCTCCAAGGCCCGCCGCGAGCTCGAGGCCGAGGGCTGGCTGGAATTCACGCACAAGGAAGGCCAGGTGAAGTTCTTCCGCCTCGGCGAGAAGGCCACCGGCCGCGAAGTGGTCGTCCCGCTGCACCGCAGCACGGGCTGAGCCCCGCTCCGGCCGCGGCCGGAGCGGAGCGGAGGCGGTCCCTGCCGGAGCGGAGCGGAGGCGGGTCGCTGGGGGCCGGAGCGGAGCGGAGGGCTCTGCGGGCTCTGGAGCGGAGCGGAAGGGGCCGGGCGCCGGAGCGGAGCGGAGGCGCTTCGCTGCCGGGCGCGGAGCGCCCCGGGGTCCCGCTCCGCGGGAGCACGTGGGGTGAGCCCAGCCCGAGGAATCGGGGGCCGGAGCGCGGCGGGGTCGCTTGGACGAATTATCCCTCGAAGGAAGCCCCTCAGGCCCGCTCAAGGGCGCGCAGCAGCGACTCCTCGTAACCCGCGGCCGCCAGGTCCGTGTTGGCGAGGCCCGCCTCCCGCAGGGCGCCGAGGGTGGATGCGTGGCCGGCCTGCGCCCAGTGGATCCAGGCTGCCTCCCTGAGGGCGGCGCGCGCCCGCAGGACCCGCGGCCCGCTGCCCTCGTGCTCGGCAGAGCGGGCCGTCCGGAAGGCCGCCACCGCGTCGGCGAGTACGGCACCGGTCACCGCGTGGTCGGGCCCGTCGGGGCGCTCCGGATCTGCTGGGTCCCGTACCAGCACGAGGCCTTCGGCCGGACCCGGTGGCCGGCTCTCCTCGACTCCGCGCCGTAGCTGTTCCAGGCCCGCGGGCAGCTCCCAGCCCGCCCCGCCCCGGCGGGTGACCTCCGCCTTGAGCTCCTGCGCGTGGGACCGGTAGCTGTCGATCAGCCCCTTGGGGCGCAACGGCATCCCGCGCTTGTAGACCTGGTTGCCGGGGCCGCGGTTGCTGCGGAGTACGACGAGCAGGGCGCCGGCGGACCCCTCCAGGTCGGCCAGGAGCTCGTACCGGAGCGGGAGCCAGTGCGCGAGGGCGGCCCGGGTGGCGGCGGACAGACGCCACACCTCGGTCACCCCGGCGCCGGCCTCGAGGGACTGCGGGTTGCGCAGCAGCCGCACCCCGTCCAGGCCCGGGGCGAGGTCCGCGACGGCGAGGTCGCACAGTTCGCCGGTGCGGGCGCCGGTGTCGAGGACGAGTCCGACCACGGCGAGGAAGCGGGCCGTGCCGGGTGCCGAGGGCCGGCGCTCGACCTCGTCCCCGATCCGGTGGTGCAGCTCGCTCCGGGCCCAGGCCGGCAGGGTCGCCTTCGGGGCCTGCTTCGGGTACGAGAGTGCGCCGCTGGGGACGCCCGCGGCCTCGGCCAGCCGGCGCAGGACGCTGGCGCGGCGGCGCTGGGAGGCCGTCACGCCCTTCGGCGGGGTGGTGAGCTCCCTGGCCCTGAGCAGGCCGGCCTCCGTCATCCGGCACACCGCCGTCGCGCCGGGTCCGAGCAGGTCGCGCAGGGAGCTCCCGTAGCGCGCGCGGAACTCCTCCTGCTCCAGCGCCCGGTAGAGCGTGCCTTCCACCCAGCGGACCTGGGCGGCGACGGCGGCCGTCATGCCCGGTGCGGCGAGCACCCTGGCGACCAGCCCCGGCAGCCGGCGGCCGGCCGGGCACTGCGCCGCGTCGGAGGAGGCCCTGTTCGTTGACACCACACCACTCCCGCTTGGACGAATTATCCCTGGCCTAGATCAGTCTGCCAGTCCGGCCCCCACCGGCCCGCCGATCTCCCGCCTGCGCAGAAAATGCGTTGCCGGGCCGGCCGGCGGGCCCGCACGATGGCCCGTTGTGAGGAAATCCCGTTTGTCGTCCGTACTGCCCGACCTGTCCCCCTGGCGTTCCAGCCGTGACTTCCGGCTCCTGTTCTTCCAGGGCGCGGTCACCTTCTTCGGTTCGTTCATGGCGATGATCGCGCTGCCCCTGCAGATCAAGCACCTGACGGACTCGCCGCTGGCGGTCGGTGCGATGGGCGCGGTGGAGCTGGTGCCGCTAGTGGTGTGCGGGCTGTACGGCGGGGCGCTCGCGGACGCGATCGACCGGCGGCGGCTGATCCTGCTGACCGAGGCGGGGCTGGGGCTGCTGGCGCTGGTGCTGCTGGTGAACGCCCTGCTGCCGGATCCGCTGCTGTGGCCGCTGTACGTGGTGGCGGCGGGGGTGTCGGCGCTGACGGGCCTCCAGCGGCCGGCGATGGACTCGCTGATGGCGCGGATCGTGCCGCACGACCAGCTGACGGCGAGGAGCGGACCGGCAAGGAGGCCCGCACCACCGTCCTCGGCCACGTCCAGCGCGGCGGCACGCCCAGCGCCTACGACCGCTGGCTGGCGACC
>NZ_JBFBGK010000218.1:0-3536 GCF_040684615.1 Streptomyces sp. NPDC089919 | reverse complement strand
GGGGGGGGGCGCGGGGGGCCCCCCCCCCCGGTGGGGGGGGGGGGGGGGGGGGGGCCCGGCTCCGCGCAGCGGCCGGGCCCGGGCCCGGAACCCGCGCCTCAAACGCCGGCGAGGCTGGATGGGCGGGTTGCCGCCCGGCCGGACGCAAAGGGTGGGCGGGGCGCAGGTTTCGGGGCGCCGCCCCGGACCCCGCGCCTCAAACGCCGGCGGGGCTGGATTTGCCACTGCACCGGGGGCGGGAGGTGTTCCGGGCGGAGCGGGAGTGGCAAGCGGTGGGCCACGCCCAGGTTTCGGGGCTCCGCCCGGGACCCCGCGCCTCAAACGCCGGCGGGGCGGCGGGTGGGGCGGGCTAGGGGCGGGTCAGGGTGAGGGTGCCGTTGGCGGTGAGGGCGAGGCCGGCGGCGGTCCAGCCGGGGGAGCGGTGGGCGGCGGCCCAGAGGAGGAGGGGGACGCCCACGGCCAGTTGGGCGGTGCCCAGGGCCCGGGGGCCCCGGCGGACCGCCTGCCGCCAGCCCGGCCACTCCACCGAACCGCCCCCCGGCACCCCCCGTACCGCCGCCCGCAGCCCTGCTCCCGGCCGCCCCGGCGCGACCCCCGCCGGCAGGTCCAGGCCGGCCCGGGAGAGCACCGCCAGCAGCCCCAGCAGCCGGGCCCGGCCGTCCGCCGCCGGGTCGGCGCGGGTGAGGTCTTCGAGGGCCGCCACGTCCAGCACCGGGTCCAGCCCGAACCGCGCCCCCAGGCTCCGCATGACGTCCGGATCGCCGCTCGGCGTCCCGTCCGCGGCCCACCCGTACGACAGGGGTCGCCGCAGGCCCGCGGCGACCGCGAAGCCGGTCCGCTCGGTGTCCCACCACAGGCCGAGCACCGGCCGGCCGGTGCCCACCGCGACCGCCGTGGTCCAGCCCGTCAGGACGTCCTCGACGGAGTCCGAGCCCGCCCCCCACGGGGTGCCCTCCGGCGCCAGCAGGGACCAGTGCGCCCCCGCCGGGGCCAGCAGCAGCCGCTCGCGCAGCAGGTGGGCGGCGGGCCGTACGGCGGCGGGTTCGGCGTGGCAGAGCAGCAGCCCGCCCGCCGTCGTCAGGGAGTTCGGCATGCCCACACGCTAAGGCAAGTCCCGCAAAACGCCCTATTCGGCAACAAAGGGCTGCCCGCTCGCGTCCTTGACATCCCCCAGCCGCGATATATCGTGAATGACGAGAGACGCGATATGTTGCGTCGAACCGCCACCGGCGCACGCCCGACCGGGCTGCCCGGCGATCCCGACGAGGAGGAGCAGCACGATGACCCAGTCGACGTGGACGGTCGCCGACGCACAGAAGCTCGCCTTCGACGCGCCCGTGACCGACGTCCGGGTCCGCGTCGTCAACGGCGCGGTGAACGTCGTCGGCACGGACGAGGAAGGCCCGGCCCGGCTCGAGGTCGGCCGCCTCGAAGGACCCCCGCTGATCGTGACCCACGAGGACGGCGTCCTGACCATCGCCTACGAGGACCTGACCTGGAAGGCGTTCCTCAAGAGCCCGCGCCTGGACCGCAAGGCCTGGCAGCGCACCGCCGAGGTGACCCTGACCGTGCCCGCCGGCGCCCGCGTGGAGCTGGGCGCGGTCGGCGCGACCGCGGTCGTCTCCGGCGTCCGCGGCGGCACCGAGGTCCGGGGCGTCTCCGGTGACAGCACCCTCGTCGGCCTGGCCGGCCCGGTCCGCGCCGACACCGTCTCGGGCAACGTCGAAGCCCAGTCCGTCAGCGGCGAGCTGCGCTTCCACTCCGTCTCCGGCGACCTGACCGTGGTCGACGGCACCGGCGGCACCGTGCGCGCCGATTCGGTCAGCGGCGACATGGTCCTCGACCTCGGCCCGGACCCGGCCGGGGGCCCCTCCGAGATCACCCTGACCTCGGTCTCCGGCGAGGTGGCGATCCGGCTGCCGCACCCCGCCGACACCCGCGTGGAGGCCAACACCGCCAGCGGGTCCGTCCGTACGGCCTTCGAGGACCTGCGGGTCACCGGCCAGTGGGGCGCCAAGCGGATGACCGGCACGCTCGGATCGGGCAACGGCACGCTCAAGGCCTCCACCGTCTCGGGGTCGATCGCGCTGCTGCGCCGGCCGGCCGCGGCCGCGGACCCCTTCGAGGCCGCGGGCACCGCCGAGCCGGACGCCCCCGCCGCCCCGCCCTCCCTCGACAAGAAGGTGCTCTGACATGCCGCCCGTCTTCGCCCACGGCCGTCTGCGCCTCTACCTGCTCAAGCTGCTCGACGAGGCCCCCCGGCACGGCTACGAGGTCATCCGCCTCCTGGAGGAGCGCTTCCAGGGCCTGTACGCCCCCTCCGCCGGCACGGTCTACCCGCGGCTGGCCAAGCTCGAGGCCGAGGGCCTGGTCACGCACGCCACCGAAGGCGGCCGGAAGGTCTACTCGATCACCGACGCCGGGCGCACGGAGCTGGCCGGCCGGGGTGGCGAACTGGCCGACCTGGAGCTGGAGATCCGGGAGTCGGTCTCCGAACTGGCCGCGGAGATACGCGATGACGTCCGCGGTGCGGCCGGCGACCTGCGGCGCGAGATGCGGGCCGCGGCGGCGGCCTCCGAGCACCGGCGCGAGGAGGGCTTCAGCGACAGCGAGGCCTGGCGGCACGCCAAGGAGGAGCTGCGGCGGGCCCGCCAGGAGTGGAAGGAGCAGGCCCGCCGGGCCAAGGACGAGAGCCGGCGGGCCCGTGAGGAGGCCCAGCAGGCGCGGCGCCAGGCCAAGGAGGCGCAGGAGCGGGCCCGGGAGGACGTCCAGCGGATGGCGCGGGCGATCCAGGACCAGTTCACCGCATCGGGTGTGCGGGAGGGGTTCACGGAGCTGACCGCGCAGCTCGGCGACTTGGCGCGGGGCGCCACCAACGCCTTCCTCAAGCCCGACCCCACGTCCGCCCCCGACGCGGCCTGGCCCGCGGACCCGTCCGCCCCCACGGGGGCCCCGTCGGCCTCCGCTGCGGGCCGGTCCGCGGACGCGTCGGCCTCCGCCGGGGCCCGGTCCGCGGATGCGTCGGCCTCCGCTGCCGGTGCCGCGTGGGCGCAGGACAGCCCCGGGACCGGGGATCCGGCCCGGGATCTGGACCGGCTGCTGGACCGGTTCCGGGACGAGGTCCGGGATGCGGCGCGGGACCGAGGGGTGAGCGCCGAGCAGTTCGCGGCGGCCCGGCGGCACCTGGCCGACACCGCCGCCGCCCTCACGGCCCTCCTCCGCCCCTGACCCCCGTCCGGCCCGGTGGCGTTGCCCCACCCACCCAGCCGCGCTGGGGCCCCGGGCCTCCCAGCCCTGCTGGGGGCACCTCCCAGCGGTAGCTGGGGGAGTTTGAGGCGACCGTCGCGCAGCGGGGTTCGGGGCGGAGCCCCGCTGTACCCCCTGCCAGCCCCGCTGGCGTTTGAGGCGACCGTCGCGCAGCGGCGGTGCGGGGGATCCGGGGGCGGCCGCCCACCGGTTTCGGGAAGGGGCGGGGAGGGGACGGCTCCGCGCAGCGGCCGGGCGCGGGCCCGGACCCCGGGGCGGCCACGCCCGCC
>NZ_JBFBGK010000217.1:0-3626 GCF_040684615.1 Streptomyces sp. NPDC089919 | reverse complement strand
AGTCATGCCTTCCACTCGCCGCTCATGGAGCCGATGCTGGCGGAGTTCCGGGCGGTCGCGGAGGGTCTGACCTTCCACGAGCCCCGGATCCCGGTCGTCTCGAACGTGACCGGCGCCCTGGTGACCCGGGAGCTGACGGACCCCGCGTACTGGGTCTCGCACGTCCGGGAGGCGGTCCGGTTCGCCGACGGCATCCGGACCCTCGCCGGCGAGGGTGTGACCCGGTTCCTGGAGCTGGGCCCCGATGCGGTCCTGACCGCCCTCGCCCAGCAGACCGTGGACACCGAGGACGCCGTCTTCGTGCCGGTCCTCCGCGCCCGTGCGCCGGAGGTGGAGGCCTTCGCGGCCTTCCTCGGTCAGATCCACACGGCCGGTGTACCGGTCGACTGGACCGCGTTCTACGCCGGTACCGGTGCGCGCCGGGTGGAGCTGCCCACGTACGCCTTCCAGCGCGAGCGGTACTGGCTCGCCTCGGGCGGTGCGAGTTCCGGGGATCCGGTCGCGGCCGGGCTGGGCCGGATCGAGCATCCGGTGCTGAGCGCCGCGGTGGCGGTGGGGGACCGGGACGAGTGGGTATTCACCGGCCGCCTCTCCCAGGACTCCGCACCCTGGACGCAGGACCACGCGGTCTTCGGGATGGTGATCGTCCCCGGCACCGCGCTGGTCGAGTTCGCGCTGGCCGCCGGCCGGTCCGCCGGCTGCCCGGTGGTGGAGGAGCTGGTGCTCCAAGCGCCGCTGGTGCTGTCGGAGGGTGCGGCGCGGCAGGTCCAGGTGACCGTCGGCGCTGCCGACGCGGAGGGTCGTCGCGAGGTCGCGGTCTACTCCCGCGCCGAGTCCGCGGACGGACCGGAGGACGAGGCGGCGGTCTGCCACGCCCGTGGCCGGCTGCAGCCCGCGGCCGAGCCGTCGAAGCCGTTCCCCGCGTCCTGGCCCCCGGCCGGCGCGCTGCCGCTCGGCACGGCGGGCTTCTACCCGCGTGCTGCGGAGGCCGGTTACGAGTACGGTCCGCTGTTCCAGGGGCTGCGGTCGGTGTGGCGGTCGGGCGAGGAGCTGTTCGCCGAGATCCAGCTGCCCGAGGGCGTCCCGGTCGATGGCTTCGGTGTGCACCCCGCCCTGTTCGACGCGGTGTTGCACGCAGGGCTGGTCGAGAAGGACCTGTCCGCCGGCGTGGAGCTGCCGTTCTCGTGGGCGGGGGTCCGCCTCGGTGCCGGTACCGGTACCACGGCCCGGGCCCGCATCACCCGCACGGCGGGGGCGGACTCCGGACCGGGGTCCGGCTCGGCGATGCGGATCGAGGTGGTCGACGAGCGCGGGGCGCTGGTCGTCGCCGTGGACGCGTTGACCGTACGGCCGGTGGACCAGGCGCAGTTGGCGGGAGGCCGGGGCGGTCAGAGCCCGCTCTACCGCCTGGAGTGGACCCGGATCGCCGACACCCCCGGCGCCACCCCGTTCTCGGTCGCGGTGCTGGGCGACTGCCCGGTTCCCGGTGAGCGGTACGGCGACCTCGGGGCGCTCGAAAGGGCCCTCGCCGACGGCGTGGCCGTGCCCGATGTGGTGGCGATAGGCGTCGACTCCCTGGCCGACGGTGCCGATGTGGCGACCGAGGCACGAGAAGTGACGACCCGTACGCTGGCCCTGCTCCAGCAGTGGCTGGCCGGCGAGGCACTGTCCGGGACCCGTCTGCTGGTGGTCACCCGTCACGCGGTGGCGGTCGGGAACGGCGACGGGGCGCCGGATCTGGTGCAGGCGCCGGTATGGGGCCTGGTCCGCAGTGCGCAGTCGGAGAACCCCGGCCGCATCGTGCTGGTCGACCTCGACACCGGTTCCGACACCGATCTCGACGCCGGCGCGCTGCCCGACTGGAGCGCCGTCCTCAACGCTGAAGAGCCGCAGATCGCGGTCCGGGCCGGCGAACTGCTGGCCCCGAGGCTCGCGCGGACGGCGACCCAGCCGGCCGGGCAGGCCTGGCGGCTCGGTATCGAGCGGAAGGGTTCGCTGGACGGTCTGGCGATCCTGCCCTCCGACGCCGGGCGACCGCTCGACGGGAAGGAGATCCGGGTCGGCATCCGCGCGGCCGGCCTGAACTTCCGGGACGTGCTGATCGCGCT
Source organism: Streptomyces sp. NPDC089919 (assembly GCF_040684615.1). NCBI lineage: Bacteria > Bacillati > Actinomycetota > Actinomycetes > Kitasatosporales > Streptomycetaceae > Streptomyces > Streptomyces sp. NPDC089919. The sequence continues at coordinate 1,518 of NZ_JBFBGK010000217.1, read as the reverse complement.
GGGGACGTACCCGGGTGAGGCGCCGCTCGGCAGTGAGGCTGCCGGTGTGGTCCTGGAGGTCGGTGCGGAGGTGACCGGACTCGTCCCGGGTGACCGGGTGATGGGTCTGTTGATGGATCCGTTCGGTCCGGTGGGTGTGACGGATCACCGGATGGTGGTCCGGATGCCGGAAGGGTGGTCGTTCGAGGAGGCGGCGGCGATGCCGCTGGTGTTCCTGACGGCTTACTACGCGCTGACGGATCTGGGTGATGTCCGTCCGGGTGAGCGGCTGTTGGTGCATGCTGCTGCCGGTGGTGTGGGTTCGGCGGCGGTGCAGCTCGGCCGGCACTTCGGCGCCGAGGTCTACGCCACCGCCAGTGCGCCCAAGTGGGATGCGGTCCGCGGCCTGGGCGTCGCGGACGACCACCTCGCCTCCTCGCGCGACCTGGACTTCCGGGACGCGTTCCTGCGCGCCACCGCGGGCGAGGGCGTGGACGTGGTCCTGAGCGCGCTCGCCGGCGAGTTCACCGATGCCTCGCTCGACCTGTTGCCCCGCGGCGGCCGGTTCCTGGAGATGGGCAAGGCCGACGTCCGCGACGCCGCGCGACTGGCCACCGAGCGACCCAGCGTCGGGTACATCCCGTTCGACCTGCTGGAGGCGGGTCCGGACCGGATCCAGGAGATGCTTCTGGACCTGGTGGCCCTCTTCGAGCAGGGCGTACTGCACCACTCGCCGATCCGCTCCTGGGACGTGCGGCGGGGTGCGGAGGCCTTCCGGTTCCTGCGTGAAGGCCGCAACGTCGGCAAGATCGTGCTGACGGTTCCGGCGCCGCTGGACCCGGAGGGCACGGTCCTGATCACGGGTGGTACCGGTGGTCTGGGTGCCGAGTTCGCGGGTCACCTCGTCCGGGAACACGGGGCGCGCGACCTGCTGCTCGTCAGCCGCCGGGGCTCGGCGGCGGACGGTGCGGCGGCACTGGTCGCCGCCCTCGAAGCCGAGGGGGCCCGGGTCCGGGTCGCCGCGTGTGACGTTGCGGACCGTGATCAACTCAACTCGCTGATCGGCTCGTTGGACCGGCCGCTGACGGCCGTGGTCCATGCCGCCGGTGTTCTCGACGACGGTGTGGTGGCCTCGCTCACCGCCGAGCAGGTGGAGCGGGTGTTGCGGCCGAAGCTGGACGCCGCACTGCATCTGCACGAGCTGACCGCGGGCATGGAGCTGTCGGCGTTCGTGCTGTTCTCTTCCGTCTCGGCGTTGATCGGTGGCCCAGGTCAGGGCAACTACGCTGCGGCGAACGCCTTCCTGGATGCCCTGGCGGCGGCCCGTCGGTCCGTGGGTCTGCCCGCGACCTCTCTCGCGTGGGGTCTGTGGGCCAACACGGCGGGCATGTCGGGCACGTTGGACGAGGCGGAGATCGCCCGCCTGGAACGGATGGGCACCTCGGCGCTTCCCACCGAGCTGGGTCTGGAGCTGTTCGACCGCTCCGGTCAGATCGACGAGGCGCTGCTGGTCCCGGTCCTGCTGGACCTGGGCGTGCT
>NZ_JBFBGK010000216.1:0-3697 GCF_040684615.1 Streptomyces sp. NPDC089919 | reverse complement strand
GCTGCGTGGTCACGCGCTCCTGCCCCACGAGGTCGTCCCATACGCCGCTCATGCCGGCCTCCTCGGTCTCGTCCGTCCGCCCCAATTGTGACCCCCCGCACCGACAACCCGCCCCGGCCCCTCAGGGCAGGGCGGGCCCGGTGGGCCGGTCAGCGGCGGCGCCCCCGGCGGCGGTCGGCGTCGTCCTCGCCCCGCTCCTCGCCCGCCTGCGGACCGAGCAGTTCGTCGGCCAGCGTCGGCAGGTCGTCCAGCGGGGTCTCCTCCGCCCAGTCCGGGCGCGGCCGCTTGGGCCGGCCGGACGCGTCGAGCACCGGGATCTCCCGGGTACGGTCCTCCGCACCCGCCGGGCCCCGGCCCGGGACCTCGTCCCGGAAGATGCCCCGCGGCACCCGCCCCGCCGGGTCCTCGTCCCGTACGGGCGGCAGCACGGCGGTCTCGTCCACGGCCGGACCCCCACCCCGCACGGGCGGCAGCACGGCCGTCTCATCCACGGCCGGACCCCCACCCCGCACGGGCGGCAGCACGGCCGTCTCATCCACGGCCGGACTCTCACCCCGCACGGGCGGCAGCACGGCGGTCTCGTCCACGGCCGGACCCTCACCCCGCACGGGCGGCAGCACGGCCGTCTCATCCACAGCCGGACCCCCACCCCGTACGGGCGGCAGCACAGCCGTCTCGTCCACGGCCCCCGGTACGTCCGCCCCGGGAACCCCCGGCACCGGCACCGTCTCCGTGATCGCGTCCGGCGAGACGTCCCGCGCGGACTCCGCAGGCGCGTCCGGCGAGACCAGCGGCGTCTCGACCGTCACCGCCTCGTCCAGCCGGGCCGCCTCCGCCAGCCGGGCGGCCTCCGCCTGCCGGGCCGCCTCCGCCAGCCGGCGGGCCTCCTCGGCCTTCAGCAGGGCTTCCTCCGCACGGCGCTGCTTCTCCAGGCGGCGCTCCTCGGCCTCGGCGCGCAGCCGGGCCTCCTCCGCCGCGCGCAGGCGCAGCCGTTCGGCCTCGGCCGCGAGGGCCTTCTCCTCGGCGGCGCGGCGGGCCGCGGCCTCCTCGGCGGCCTGCCGGGCGGCCTCCGCAGCGGCCTTCTGCCGGGCGGCTTCCTCCTCGGCCGCCAGGCGGGCGGCCTCCGCCGCCGCCTCGGCCTTCAGACGCGCCGCCTCCGCTTCCACCAGCGCCTTCTGACGGGCCGCTTCCGCTTCCGCCGCCTGCCGGGCGGCCTCTTCCTCGGCGGCCTTCCGCGCCGCCTCGGCCTCCGCCGCCGCCTTCACGCGCGCGGCTTCGGCCTCCGCCTCGGCCTTCAGGCGGGCGGCCTCCGCCTCCGCCTCGGCCTTCAGGCGCGCCGCCTCCTCCGCCGCGCGGCGGGCCTCCTCACGGGCCTCGATCTCGGCCTCGGAGAGCGGCAGCATGACGTCCAGCCGGTGCCGGACGACGGTGGTGACCGCCTCCGGGTCCTGGCCGGCGTCCACGACCAGGTAGCGGCCGGGGTCCGCGGCGGCGAGGGTCAGGAAGCCGGAGCGGACCCGCTCGTGGAAGGCGGCCGGCTCCGACTCGAGCCGGTCCGGCGCCTCGGTGAAGCGCTCCCGGGCGGTCTCCGGCGAGACGTCCAGCAGCACCGTCAGGTTCGGCACCAGGCCGGTGGTCGCCCACCGGGAGATCCGGGCGATCTCGGTCGGGGACAGGTCCCGCCCGGCGCCCTGGTAGGCCACCGACGAGTCGATGTACCGGTCGGTGATGACCACCGCGCCGCGCTCCAGCGCGGGCCGCACGACCGTGTCCACGTGCTCCGCGCGGTCGGCCGCGTACAGCAGCGCCTCGGCGCGGTTGGAGAGCCCCGCCGAGGAGACGTCCAGCAGGATCGAGCGCAGCCGCTTGCCGATCGGCGTGGCGCCGGGCTCGCGGGTGACGACGACCTCGTGGCCCTTGTTGCGGATCCAGTCGGCCAGCGCCTGCACCTGGGTCGACTTGCCGGCGCCGTCGCCGCCCTCCAGGGCGATGAAGAAGCCGGTGGCGGAGGGCGCCTGGGCCGGCTCCCCGCCGAGCAGCGCGTCGCGCAGGTCCCGGCGCAGCGGTACGCCCGACCGGTCGTCGGCGCGGGCGAGCACGATCACCGCGACCGGCAGCAGCAGCGCGCCGACCAGCATCAGGGTGAAGGCCGCGCCGCCGTGGGCGAAGACGAAGGCGCCGCTGGCCAGCCGGTGCGGGCCGATGGCCGCGGCGAAGAGCGGGGCGCCGACCGCGCCGAGGGCCATCGCCACCCGGACGACCGCGTGCAGGTGGGTGGTGACCTTGGCCCGCCGGTACTCCTCGGTCTCCTGGTCGATCAGGGTGTGGCCGGTGTTGGCCGCCACCCCGGCGCCCAGGCCGGCCACCGTGGCCAGGAACAGCATGGTCGCCGTGTCCGGGACCAGGCCCATCACCAGCAGGGCCAGCCCGGTGAGCGCTATGGCCAGGGCCAGCAGGCGGCGCCGGGAGAGCGCGGGCAGGGCCTTGCCGGCCTGGGTGGCGCGGATCCCGGCGACGGTGCCGCCGGTCAGCGCCAGCACCAGCAGGCCGAAGGCGACCGGTCCGCCACCGAGGTCGTCGGCGTGCAGCGCCGCGACGGCCACGGCGCTGGCGACGGCCCCCGCGACCGCCGCGCAGGCCAGCACCAGCAGCGGGATCGCGCCGGTACGGCCCTTCTCGGGGCGGTCCCCGGCGGTCGGCGGGCGCAGCCCCTCCAGGGGCGAGCGCAGCCGCGGGGTCTTGCCGTCCGGCAGCACCAGCGGCACGAGCAGCGAGAGCGAGGCGGCGAAGAGCCCGGCCGCGACGTACGAGCCGAGGGCCGCGGGGTGCTCGTCGAACCAGTCCACGCCCAGCCCGAGGGCCCGCCCGAGCAGGCCGGCGACGACCAGCGCCGCCGCGGCGACGGGCAGGGTGACGAAGACGGTGCGCAGGGAGAGCCGGCGCAGCGCGTCGAGGTGGTCGGGCAGCGGCCGCACGGCCGCGCCCTCCGGCGGCGGCGCCGGCAGCAGCGCGGGGGCCGCGCTCTCGTGGGCCAGCGCCCACAGCCGCTCGGCGACCCCGGCCACGAAGGCGGTGACCAGCAGCAGCGTCAGGGCCTGGGCCGGTACCCAGACCAGCCACAGCGGCGCGATCACGAAGAGCGCGATCCGCAGCCCGTCCGCGCCGACCATCGTCCACCGGCGGTCCAGCTTGCCGCCGGGACCGAGCAGGGAGTCCAGGGGGCCCAGCAGCACGGCCCCGCACAGCCCGGTGGCCAGCATCCGCGCACCGAACACGGCGGCGACGGCGAGCGCCGCCCCGCGGTACCCACCGCCGAAGGAGTCCTCGGAGACCGCCGCCTGGAACGCGAGCAGCACCAGCACCAGCAGCGCGAGGGCATCACCGATGCCGCTCACCAGCTGGGCGCTCCACAGCCGGCGCAGCGGCGGGGTGCGCAGCAGGGCGCGCACCGCGCGCTCGCGTGAGTCTGCGGCGAGGGTCTCGTCGTAGGAGGTGGTCACGACCGTTGGCTGCTCGGCTCGCGTCATCCGCCCAGCCTATCCGCTGCGCTTTCCCCCCACGCCTCCCGCGTGCGCCCCCTCTACCCCGTACCGCCGGTACCCCCCTACCCACGGGTACGCCCCGCCGAAGCCCCGGCACATCCAGCCCCGCCGGCGCTTGAGGCGCGGCGCCAAGCCCCGCCGCATCGTGCCCGCGG
>NZ_JBFBGK010000215.1:0-3712 GCF_040684615.1 Streptomyces sp. NPDC089919 | reverse complement strand
GCCCCGGCGGGGCTGGAGACGTCCCCGGCAGGCCGGGCGCAAGGAGTTGGCGGGCCCAGGTTTCGGGGCGCTGCCCCGGACCCCGCGCCTCAAGCGCCGGCGGGGCTGGATGTGCCCCGCGCCGGCGAGGCCGCGAGGGCCAGGTCCCCGGTTCGGCGGGCCGGAGGGCGGCGGGGGAAGGGGCCGGGGATGCGATCCCCAGCCCCTTTCAGCGTACGGCGCGAGGGGGGCCTTGCGGCAAGGCCCCCCGGTTGTCGCAGAATCACCCGTCTCAGCCCGCCCCCCCGGAAGAGACACACGCAATGACCGACGTGATCGTGGCCGGCGCCGGCCCCACCGGCCTGATGCTGGCCTGTGAACTGCGACTGCACGGCGTGCAGGTCGTCGTCCTGGAGCGGCTGGCCGAGCCCACCCAGGAGCCCCGCGGCCAGGGCCTGCACGCCCGCAGCGTGGAGGTGATGGCCATGCGCGGCCTCCTCGACCGGTTCCGCGCGGCCGGCGAGGAGTTCCGGGTCGGCGGCTTCTTCGGCGGCGTCCACACGGGCTGGCCCGAGGGGATGGACACCGCCCACCCCTACGGCCTCGCCGTACCCCAGCCCGCCGGCGAGCGGATCCTCACCGACCGGGCCCTCGAACTCGGCACCGACATCCGGCGCGGCAGCGAACTGACCGGCCTCGCCCAGGACGACGACGGCGTGGACGCCGTGCTCGCCGACGGCACCCGGCTCCGCGCCCGCTACCTCGTCGGCTGCGACGGCGGCCGCAGTACGGTCCGCAGGCTGCTCGGGGTCCCCTTCCCCGGCGAGGCCGCCACGGTCGAGACCCTGCTCGGCCAGATGGCGGTGGCCGAGGACCCGGCGACCGTCGCCGCCGTCGTGGCGGAGGTCCGCAAGACCCAGCTCCGCTTCGGTCTGGCCCCGGACCCGACCGGCGGCTACCGCGTCGTGGTGCCCGCCGACGGCGTGTCGGAGGACCGCGCCGCGCCCACCCTCGACGAGTTCAGGCGGCAGCTGCGGGCCCACGCGGGCACCGACTTCGGGGTGCACTCGCCGCGCTGGCTGTCCCGGTTCGGCGACGCGACCCGGCAGGCCGAGCGCTACCGCGAGGGCCGGGTCCTGCTGGCCGGTGACGCGGCCCACGTGCACCCGCCGACCGGCGGCCAGGGCATGAACCTCGGCGTGCAGGACGCCTTCAACCTGGGCTGGAAGTTGGCCGCCGCGGTCGCCGGCTGGGCCCCCGCGGACCTCCTGGACACGTACGAGGCGGAACGGCACCCGGTCGCCGCCCGGGTCCTGGACAACTGCCGGGCCCAGATGACCCTCCTCGGCCCCGGCCCCGGCCCGGCCGCCCTGCGCGGCCTGCTCTCGGAGCTGATGGACTTCGTGGAGGTGAACCGGTACGTCACCGGCCTGATCACCGCGCTCGGCGTTCGCTACGACTTCGGCCAGGGCGGAGGCGCAGGAGCCTACGACGGAGCAGGCGAGGAGGAAGGCGGCGCAAGGGAAGAGAACCGGAGCGCGGAGGGTCCCGGCCCCCGCCCCGCCCTCCTCGGCTGTCGCCAGCCGGACCTCCGGCTCGGGCGGGGCAGGCTCTACGACCTGATGCAGACCGGCCGGGGCCTCCTCCTCGACCCCACCGGGCGGCTCATCACCGCCGGCTGGGCCGACCGCGTGGACCACGTCGTCGACACCTCCGGCCACCCGGACCTCCCGCCGCTCCTCCTGCGTCCCGACGGGCACATCGCCTGGGCGGGCGGGGACCGGCCCACCCTGACCGCGGCCCTCACCCGCTGGTTCGGCGCCCCGACCTCCTGAGCCGCCGGGCGGCGGGCGGGCCGCCGGGATTGATTCATGGCTGGTCGCGGGGTGCGCAACAAAGCGCCGGCGGGCGAATCTTGATCCCACCGGGGCCCGCCGCGGTCGGGCCCGGCGCCCGAGAACGGGGGGCGGCGGCCCCGGTGTCACGACCTCGCCGGCGGGCGCGGCGCAGCGGGTGACGCCGCCCCGCCCGCGGGGTCGCGGGCCGCGGTGCGTGCGAGGGGTGTCCGGGCAACACGGCTCCCGGTACGCGCACTTGGCCGGGCGGGTCGGTCCGGGAGCGGTGGGGGTACCCGGACCGGCCGCCGCCGAAGCCCACCGCCGGCGGCCGCCCGCCCCGCCCGACACCCGCCTCCGGGCCTCGTCCCACGCCTCGTCCGCGCGTACGTCGACGGCCTCACCCGCCCGACGGCACGAGCGACGGCCCAGGTCGGAGCGGGAGTTGTTTGACGGGCGGTTACCGGGGCACCAGCGGTCATCTACCGGCTGCGACGTCCAGGAGGCCCTGATGTCCACTGCGATGTGGATCGCCATCGTCGTCCCGAGCGCCGTCGTGCTGATCATGGTGGTGACGGCGCTCTGGCTGCTCGGCCGGCGCCGCCGCCTGCAGCGGCACTTCGGCCCCGAGTACGACCGGGCGGTCCAGGAAGAAGGCGGCAGGATGGCCGCTGAGAACGCCCTCCGTGCGCGCGAACGGCGCCACGGCGAGCTCGACCTGAAGGAACTGCCCGTCGAGGCGCGGCACCGCTACGCCGAGGAGTGGAGCGGTGTGCAGGAGCAGTTCGTCGACCGCCCGGCGGAGACCGTCGGCGAGGCCGACGCGCTCGTCGCCCGACTGATGCGGGACCGCGGCTACCCCACCGGCGGGTACGAGCAGCAGGTCCGCGACCTCTCCGTCGAGCACGGCCGCACCCTCGAGCACTACCGCATCGCGCATGCCGTCAACGAGCGCAGCCGCGGCGGCAACGCCACCACGGAGGAGCTGCGCGGCGCCATGGTGCACTACCGCGCGCTCTTCGACGACCTGCTGGGCGGGGGCTCGAACGGCGCCCGGTCGCACCGCGGCGGACCCCGCCCCGAATCCGGACGATGAGGTGAGGACATGGCACACGACCAGGGCATGGCCCGCGACGAGGACCTGCTCCGCGAGAAGGAGGCCCTGCTCCGCGACGAGGCGGGCATCCGGGACGAGGAGAGGATGCGGGACGAGGACATGAGGACCCGTGACGCGTACCCGGAGCGCGAGGACCCCGAGCGCGAGGGCCCGGACCGCGGGGCCGCGGGGCGGAACCTCACCACCGAGGACCTGGCCGGCGGCGGCCAGGACCCGGGGCACCGGGCGGCCGTCTACCCGGGCGAGGCCACCGGCGGCCCGGACCAGGGCCGGCCCGGGGACCGCGGGGACCACCCCGGTGACCGCGGAGATCGCGGGACCCCGGCTGCCGATCCCGCTGCCGGCAGCGCGGACGAGCCCGAGGACGAGCCCTTGATGGCGGAGGGCCGGGCGGCGGAGTTCCGTGAGCAGTGGCGCGGCATCCAGGCCGGCTTCGTCGACGACCCGCGGGACTCGGTGCGGGCGGCGGACGAACTGGTCGCCGCCGTGATGCAGTCCCTCGCGGGCACCTTCGCGGACCGCAAGGAACGGCTCGGCCACCAGTGGCAGCAGGACGGCGAACCGGCCACCGAGGAACTGCGGATGGCCCTGCGGCAGTACCGGTCCTTCTTCAACCGCCTGCTGAGCACCTGACGGCAACCGCCCGCTGAGCGCCGGCCGGCCCGGTCCGGCGGCGGTCGCCGGGCACGCCGGGAGCCGGCGGGGGGCGCGCGGGCGGCGCCGCGCGCCCCCGGGGCGGGCGGGGGGGGGGGGGGGGCGCCCACCCCCCAGCGGAAAAGCG
>NZ_JBFBGK010000214.1:0-3801 GCF_040684615.1 Streptomyces sp. NPDC089919 | reverse complement strand
TTGAGGCGCGGCTCCCGGGCCCGCGCCCGGCCGCTGCGCGGAGCCGGCCCCACCCCGCCCCTTCCCGAAACCGGTGGGCTCCGCCCCCGGATCCCCCGCACCGCCGCTCCGCGACGGTCGCCTCAAGCGCCGGCGAGGCTGGTAGGCCCCCGCAAGCGCTAGGCAGGCCGGCCCGGGACGCGGACTGTCACGCCGGGTCAGTCGAACCAGCGGTCTCGGGCCAGTTCTTCGGTGCGGGAGGGGTCTTCCAGGAGGGCCGCGACCTCGAAGCGGCGGGGCCACTGGCCGGCCGCCCAGGCCAGGCCCGCCGCCACACCTTCCAGCGTGGCCGCGTGCAGGACGCCGTCCGCCGTGCGCCGCCAGTCCAGCTCGATGCCGCCGGCCACCAGCTCCTCGTGCTCCACGTACGAGGACGGGACCGACGGCCCCAGCAGCACCCGCACCGGCTCCGGCACCTCCCGCACCTCACCCTCCGTGGCCACCTCCGCCGGGAGCGTCCCCGACAGCCGCCGCACCTGCAGCAGTTCCGCCAGGTCCGCCGCCCGCTCGGGCGCCACCGGCAGCAGCGGCAGACCCGCCGCCAGCGGCAGCAGGTCGGGCGCGTCGGCCACCACCGCGTCCGCCGCGTCCACCACCCGCAGTTCGCCGTCCACCACCGCCCGCAGCTCCTCCGGCAGCGTGACCTGCTCCGGCTCCAGCTCGGCCAGCGCCCCGTACAGCGCGTGGAGTTGACGGGCCGTCACGTCCCGGTCCGGGTCGGCCAGCCGGCCCAGCAGCTCCGCCGCCCCGCCCGGCTCGTCCAGCAGCGCCGCGACGGAGGTGCGTACCCCCAGTGCCCGCAGCACCTGCTCGTCCTCGAAGCCGGTGGCGTCCGCGGACGCGTACAGGCCCTCCAGCAGCGGGTCCCCGCCGGCCGCCCGCAGCCCCGCGGGCCGGCGCCCGTCCAGCACCGGGTGGTCGCGCAACCACCAGGCGGTGTACGGCCGGACGGTCTGCACGGTGCCGTCCGGCAGCAGCACCCGTACCGGCTGGGTCAGCGCGTCCCGCAGCGGCGGCTGCGCCAGCAGCGCCAGCGCCTGCGGCCAGGCGTCGTCGTCGACCAGGTCCAGGTCCCGGACCGCCACCAGCTCGGTCGCCACCGGCGGCACCGCGGTCTCGGGCAGCTGGTCCAGCACGTCCTCGCACCACACGTCCACCACGTCCAGCAGCCCCGCGTCGTCCGGCTCCGCGAAGTCGCCCTCCCGCGGCTCCAGTTCGTCCGGGTCGAGGACCACGTCCGCGGCCCGCACCAGCTGGAAGTTGGCCAGCACACCGCAGGCGGTCAGCGGCTGCTCACCCCACCGCTCGGCCAGCTCCGCATCGCACAGGGCCAGTTCACCCTCCCGCATGACCGCCGCGAACGGCGAGCCCGGCAGCACCAGTTCACCGGCCGGGGCGCTCTCGCCGTCCTCGTCGGGCAGTGCAAGCGCCGCCAGCCAGGGCTCGTCGCCGGGCTCCAGACCCGCCTCGCGGACCAGCCCGAGGACCACCTCGGCCAGCTCCTCCGCGTCCAGCGCGTCCTCGTCCCACACCTCGTCCGCGTCCAGGGAGGCGGCGACCGCGGCCCGCACCTGCGGGGTGGTCAGCACCGCGCGCGGGGTGGCGGGCAGCGCCCCCAGCCGCTCCAACAGCGGGTGCGCGGCGTCCGGATGGGCGACCTTGAGGCCCAGCCGGGTCAGCGCGGCGGGCGTGCCGGGACCGGGCAGCAGGACGTGCCGGGGCCCGATGGTGGTGCGCACCCCCGACGGGGCCGGGCGGCCGCCGAACCGGTCGTCCGCCAGCGGATCGGCGTCGGCGTCGGCGAACCGGGCCTCCGGACCGTCCTGGTCCGCGGCCTCCGGGCCGTCGGCGGCCAGCGGCACCGGCAGGCCCGAGAGGCGGTCCGGGTCCACCCCGGCGAGGGTGTCGTACAGCCGGTACCACCAGCGCGGCGGCCGCTCCGCGCCCGCGATCCGCTCGATCGCGTCGCCCAGCGGCAGCCGGCCCACGCCCAGGGTCCGCAGCTCGGTACGCCGCTCCAGGCCGGCCGGCAGCAGCGTGGGCAGCACCTCGGCCAGCACCTTGACCGTGTCGGCGCCCGCGCCCTCCACGACCTCCGCCTCGAACGGCCGCAGCGCGGTCAGCTCCTCCGAGGGCACGGCCGGAGCCAGGAAGGCGGTCCGGGGCAGCCGCTCGAGCACGGCCGCGCGCAGCGCGCCGTCCAGTTCGCCCTTGCCGAGCGGGCCGGGCACCAGGTCGACCAGGGCGGCGCTCACCGGCTGCCAGTCCGCGAGGAGTTCGGCGTACGCGTCGGCGGCCCGCTCGACCAGGAAGTCGGTGAGGGGGCCCGGCGCGGGGTGCCGGCGGGCGGTGTCCAGCGGCAGCGAGGCGATCAGCAGCGCCGGGACGCCCAGCGGCTCGTCGGTGGGGGTCGGGGCGTGCACCACGGGCGCGGTGCCGGGGGGCACCGGCGCGCCCTCGGCGTCCACGGGTACCGCCCAGGCGACCGTCCACTGCGGGCGCAGCCGCTCCTCCAGCGGGCGGTCGGCCAGCAGCGCGGGCTCGACCGTCCCGCTGTGCCGCACGGTGCGCCAGCGGGTGGCGCCGTGCACGCTGTCCTCGACGACGGTGTAGCCCTCCGCCTCCCGGCGGCGCAGCGTACGGGTGCCCTCCGGGGTCTCCACCACCAGCTCGGCGAGGCCTGGCAGGGTCAGCAGCAGCGCGTCGTCGATGCCGGTGAGCAGCCGGGCCACCAGGTCCTCGGCGCCGCCGTCGCGCAGGGGCAGGATCACGACCGTGTCGTACCCGTCGGGAGCGGTGCCCTCGGCGGGCAACGGCAGCCGCAGCAGCGGTACGTGGCCGTCGCGGCGGCGCAGCTCGTCGCCCAGGCCGGGGCTGCCCTGGGCGGCCTCGCGGGACAGCTCCCGGGCCTCGGCCAGGGACCAGCGGACACCGCCGTGCCGGCCCACCACGGCCGGCTCGTCGCTGACCGCCAGCACGGCCGCGAAGCCGACGCCGAAGCGGCCGACGGACTCGGCGGCGCCGCGCTTGGCGGAGGCGCGGAGGGTGGACAGCGACTCGACGCCGGCCGCGTCGAGGGGGGCGCCGGTGTTGGCCACCGCCAGGACGCCGGGGCGCAGGGTCAGGCGGAGGCGGCCGGGGACGCCGGCGCGGGCTGCCGCGTCGGCGGCGTTCTGGGCGAGTTCGACGACGAGGCGGTCGCGGTAGCCGCCGAGGGCCAGGTCCTCCTCGGCGTTGGCGTCCTCGCGGAAGCGGGCCGGGCTGGCGCCCCAGGCGTCGAGCACCCCGCGGCGCAGCCGTGCGGTCATGAACGGGTCCATGCCGTCTGGGGCTGCCGTCACTCGTGCGCTCACGCCGTTGCCTCCCTGTATGCAGCGGGTTCGTCCCGCCGCCCCGCCGAAGGTACCGCGCGCCCCCACCTCCCCCACCCCCACCCCGCGGTCACCCCGCCGGTGAGCGGCGATTCCAGCCCCGCCGGCGGTTGAGGCGCGGGGTCCGGGGCGGAGCCCCGAAACCTGGGCGCGGCCCGCCCTTTGACACCCGCTCAGACGGGGACATCCTCAGCCCACCGAAGCCGGCAACTCCAGCCCGCCGGGCAGTGGCAATTCCAGCCCCGCCGGTGGAGTGGCACTTCCAGCCTCGCCGGCGATTGAGGCGCGGGGTCCGGGGCAGCGCCCCGAAACCTGGGCCCCGCCCACCCCTTGCGTCCCGCCCGGGCGGGGACCCGGCACGTCCAGCCCCGCCGGCGATTGAGGCGCGGCT
>NZ_JBFBGK010000213.1:0-3917 GCF_040684615.1 Streptomyces sp. NPDC089919 | reverse complement strand
CAGGCCCACCCCTGGGACTTCGCGGCTTCGCCGTCGCCTGCGGCGATCCCAGGCCCGGGCCTGCCTCCGGCCCAGCCTGCCACCCCCGTCAAGCGGCGCTCCCCACACATCCCGACCGCCCGCGGGCCACGCGTACAGGGAGCGCCACTGGGCGCCAGGAGGGCGTCGGGGGATAAGTGTTATCAACAGGGTGTGGATAAGTTCCTGGGGGTGGGGACGCGGGGGGCGCCACTCGGATGGCCGTCGGGGGGCGGCCGCTCGGTGCGGGGGGCCGGGGAGCGGATTAGGTTAAAGAGCAGGGGGCGGTCCGGTACGCGGAGCGGAAGGGATGGCCCATGGGCGGATTCGCCGAGGGGACGCCGTGCTGGGTGGACGTCGCGCTGCCCGACGTCGAGGCCGGCAAGCGGTTCTACGGGGAGCTCTTCGAGTGGACCTTCGGCGAGAGCGCCGGCGGCGAGTACGGCGGCTACACCCAGGCCTACAGCGAGGGCCGCAACGTCGCCGCCCTCGCCCCCAAGCCCGACGGCCGGATGCCCACCGTCTGGAACGTCTACCTCGCCGCCAAGGACGCCCGCGCCACCGCCGCCCGGATCCGCGACGCCGGCGGCCAGATGATCATCGACCCGATGCCGGTGGGCCCGTACGGCACCACGGCCCTGGCCGTCGACCCCGGCGGGGCGGTCTTCGGCCTGTGGCAGCCCGGCACGCACCACGGCTTCGAGCGCCAGGACGAGCCGTACGCCTTCTGCTGGACCGAGAACTACACCCGCGAGCCCGACGCCGTGGACACCTTCTACGCCCGGGTCTTCGGCTACCTCGCCGACGAGCGCGACGACGCCGGCGTGCCCTTCCGCACCTGGTCGCCGCCCGGCAGCGTGCCCGGCCCGGACACCGCCGTGGCCGGCCGCAGCGTGATCACCGACGCCTTCCCCGAGGCGATGCCCGCGCACTTCCTCGTGTACTTCGCCGTACCGGACTGCGACCGCGCCGTGGCGACCGTACGGCGGCTGGACGGCAGGGTGAGTGCGGATCCCTTCGACACGCCCTATGGCCGGATCGCGGTGGTCGCGGACAATCAAGGGGCCGCGTTCGCCCTGCTCGCAGACGCCCCGTAGCGCGGCCGGGCCCTGGACGGGAGGCCCCGGAGGCGGGCAAGGTGTCCGGATCGCGGTGAGAAGCGGTGAGACACCCCGGATCGCCCCCGGGTTCGCCCATCGGGCCCCGGACCGACAGAATCAGGGGGCACACCGCACGGCGGTGCGCCCGGCGGGCCGCGCGGTGAGACGCTGCGGGGACCAGCCGCACGGGGCGGTAGGAACGGGCCCTCTCAAGAGCCCGTACGGGGAGGTGGCAGGCGAGTAATGGAGCAGCTGACGCAGCACGACCCGCGACGGATCGGCCCGTTCGAGGTGCTGGGCCGGCTGGGCGCGGGCGGCATGGGCCTGGTCTACCTCGCCCGGTCGGCCTCCGGCCGCCGGGTGGCGATCAAGACGGTGCGGACCGAGCTCGCCGAGGACCAGCTCTTCCGGGTGCGCTTCACCCGTGAGGTGGAGGCGGCCCGGGCGGTCAGCGGCTTCTACACGGCCGCCGTGGTCGACGCGGACCCGCGGGCCGCGGTGCCGTGGCTGGCGACCGCGTACGTGCCGGCGCCCTCCCTCGAGGAGATCGTCAACGAATGCGGGCCGATGCCCGCGCAGGCGGTGCGCTGGCTGGCGGCCGGCATCGCCGAGGCGCTGCAGTCGATCCACGGCGCCGGCCTGGTGCACCGGGACCTGAAGCCCTCCAACGTCCTGGTGGTCGAGGACGGCCCCCGGGTGATCGACTTCGGCATCGCCAGCGGCGTCTCCAACACCCGCCTGACCATGACGAACGTCGCGGTCGGCACGCCCGCGTACATGTCGCCCGAGCAGGCGAAGGACTCCCGCAGCGTCAAGGGCGCCAGCGACGTCTTCTCGCTCGGCTCCACGCTGGTCTTCGCGGCCACCGGGCACCCGCCCTTCCACGGCGCGAACCCGGTCGAGACGGTCTTCATGCTGCTGCGCGAGGGCCCGAACCTCGAAGGCCTGCCGGAGGAGCTGCGGCCGCTGATCGAGTCGTGCATGCAGATGGACGCCACGCTCCGGCCGACCCCGGCGGACCTCCAGGCCCAGCTGTCCCCGCACCTCTTCGCGGCCGGGGACGACAGCGGGACGGCCTCCGCCTGGCTGCCGGGCCGGGCGGTCGCCATGATCGAGCAGCGCCGGGCCGGGGCGTCCGGGCGTACCGGCACCCAGCCGCCGGTCGCACAGCCGGCGCCGGGCCGCGGTCCCGCGCCGGCCGCCGACACGCACCGGCGGCAGGTACCGGAGCGGTCCTGGGGCGGGGACCCGCGCACCGGTCACGCGCACCCGCCGCGGCCGGCGCACCCGCCGGTCGCCCCTTCGGGTGAGCCGGTCCGGCTGGGCGGGGCGCCGGTGCCGATCGGGCCGGGGCCGAAGGTGGGCGCCGCGGCCTCGCTGGCCGCGGCCGAGGCCGGCTCGGCCACCGGCTGGATCCGCCCGCCGGGCGGGGTGGCCGCGCCGCCGGCGCCCTCGGTGGTCGCGGCCGTGCCGCGGCCGGGGCCGGCGCCGGACAGCGGGCGCTGGCGGCCCTGGCGGTTCCGGATGTCCAACGAGGTCTGGGGCACGCCGACGGTGGACGGCGAGCTGCTGTACGTCACCTCCTTCGAGGTGCACGCGCTGGACGTGGCCAGCGGCCGGCGCCAGTTCAAGACGCGTGAGGTCGCCTGGGCCATGCAGGTGGCCGACGGCCGGATCCACGCCTCCGACGGGCCCTCGCTGTACGCGCTGGACGCCGCGGACGGCACCGAGCGGTGGCGGCTGGGCACGGACGCGTGGGTGTACGCGCTGCGGGCCGACCGGGGCACGGTCGTGACGGCCACCCGCGGTGGCGGGGTGCAGGCCTGGGAGGCCTCGAACGGCCAGAAGCTGTGGGAGCTGGCCGGCGCCCAGACGGACTTCGAGACCCCCGAGGCCGGGCCGGTGGTGCACGACGGCACGGTGTACGTCTGGCAGGACGCGCGGCTGCGGGCGCTGGACGCGCGGACCGGCACCGAGCGGTGGTCCTACCCGATCGGGGACGCGGCCTCCTGCGGGAACGTCGCGGTCCGGGTGACGCCGGCGGCCGACGGGTACGTGTACGTCGCGGCGGGCACCAGGGTGCTGGCGGTGGACATCGCCACCGGGCGGGTCCGCTGGCACTTCGAGGCCCCCGCGGTCTTCCTGGCCCCGCCGGCCTTCGCGCCGGGGCCGGCGATCACCGGCGGCGGGGTGTACCTGGCGGACTACCTCGGCACGGTGTACGCGCTGGACGCGACCACCGGCAAGGACCGGTGGCGGATCGCGACCGAGCCGCGGCAGTCCGCGGAGCCGGTGATCGTGGCGGACGGCAACGTCCACCTGGGGTCGGGCAGTGCGCTGTACACGCTGGACGCGGTGACCGGTACGCCGAAGTGGCGCTTTGCGGCGGCGGGCGAGATCACGGGCGCGCCGGCGGTGGCGGAGGGGCGGGTGCACTTCGGCTCCGCGGACCACTGCCTGTACACGCTGGACGCGGCGGGCGGCCAGCTCCGCTGGAAGCTCGCGACGGGTGGCGAGATCACCGGCTCGCCCGTGGCGAAGGCCGGCGTCGTCTACGCCTGCAGCAAGGACCGCTGCGTCTACGCCCTGGACGCCGCCAAGGGCACCGGCACCCGCACGACCTGACCCCGGCCCGTGGCTGTGGCCCGTGCCGGGCCCGTGCCGTGCCCGGGCCTCCCGGTGGGGGGAATCCAGCCTCGCCGGCGTTTGAGGCGCGGGGTCCGGGGCGGAGCCCCGAATGCCCGTCGCGGAGCGGCGGGGCCGGGGGCTCCGGGGGCAGCCGCCCACCGGTTTCGGGAA
>NZ_JBFBGK010000212.1:0-4306 GCF_040684615.1 Streptomyces sp. NPDC089919 | reverse complement strand
GCCGCCCACCGGTTTCGGGAAGGGGCGGGGTGGGGCCGGCTCCGCGCAGCGGCCGGGCGCGGGCCCGGACCCCGCGCCTCAAACGCCGGCGAGGCTGGATTTGCCGGGTCCCCGGCCCAGCGGGACGCAATGGGTGGGCCGGGCCACGGAGCGGAGGCCCGCAGGTCGGCCGGGGGCGGCGGCGGGGTAGGGGCTAGCGGGGGCGGGACTGGGAGCGGATGGCTCCGATGCTGGCGGCGATGACGAGGGCTATGGCCACCGCATCGGTGGGCGAGAGCGCCTGGGACAGCACCAGCAGCCCCGCCAGCGCAGCGATCGCCGGCTCCAGGCTCATCAGGACCGCGAAGGTCGGCGCCGGCAGCCGACGCAGGGCCAGCAACTCGAGGGTGTACGGCAGGACCGAGGACAGCAGCGCCACCCCCAGCCCGAGCAGCAGCGTCGACGGCACCAGCAGGGCCGTACCCGACTCCGCGATCCCCAGCGGCAGACTGACCACGGCCGCCACCGCCATCGCCAGCGCCAGCCCGTCGGCCTGCGGGAAGCGCCGCCCGGTCCGGGCGCTGAAGACGATGTACGCCGCCCACATCGCCCCGGCCCCCAGTGCGCAGGCCGCCCCCACCGGGTCCAGCGAGCCGAAGCCGGCCCCGCCGACCCCGCCCAGCAGTGCCACCCCGCACAGCGCCAGCCCCGCCCACAGCAGGCTGGCCAGCCGCCGCGAGGCGACCACGGACAGCGCCAGCGGGCCCAGGACCTCCAGGGTCACCGCGGGGCCCAGCGGGATGCGGTCCACCGCCTGGTAGAAGAGGCCGTTCATCCCGGCCATGGCGAGGCCGAAGGCGATGACGGTGGTCCAGTCGGACCGCCCGTACCCGCGCACCTTCGGCCGGCAGACCAGCAGCAGCACCACGGCCGCGGCCAGCAGCCGCAGCGAGACCACCCCGGCGGCCCCGGCCCGCGGCATCAGCGTGACCGCGACCGCGGCGCCGAACTGGACCGAGATGCCGGCCGCGATCACCAGCGCCACCGGCCCGAGCGAGCCCAGCCGCCCTGCCACCCCGCCACCGCCCCGCGTACCGGGCAGCTCCGTACCCGGCCCGCCCACCGCCCCGGCGGCACCCGCCGGGCCGCCCACACCCGTCCCGGAATCGGGCAGGGAGACGGGCGCGGCAGGCTCAGCGGCGGGGGCGGAATGAGTCATTCATTCAGACTAAGCCCCTTGTAAGGAGCATTTCTCCGTGTTTTCGCTTACAACCCCGGGCAGACGTCTCACCCGATGGACTCGCCGGATCCGCACCCCCGGGGACCCGCTACGCTCCGCTCGTGGCTGAGATCCAGATTCCCGCTGACATCAAGCCCGCCGACGGTCGATTCGGCGCGGGCCCCTCCAAGGTGCGGACTGAAGCGCTGGACGCGCTGGCCGCCACCGGAACCTCCCTGCTCGGTACCTCCCACCGCCAGGCCCCGGTCAAGAACCTCGTCGGTTCGGTCCGGGACGGCATCCGCGACCTCTTCTCGCTGCCCGAGGGCTACGAGGTGATCCTCGGCAACGGCGGCTCCACCGCCTTCTGGGACATCGCGACCCACGGTCTGATCGAGAACAAGTCCCAGCACCTCACCTTCGGCGAGTTCTCCTCGAAGTTCGCCAAGGCCGCCAAGCTCGCGCCCTGGCTCGCCGACCCCAGCGTCATCTCCTCGGAGCCGGGCACCCACCCGGAGCCGGCCGCCGAGGCGGGCGTGGACGTCTACGCGTACACGCACAACGAGACCTCCACCGGTGTCGCCGCCCCGGTCAAGCGGGTGGCCGGCGCCGACGAGGGCGCCCTGGTGCTGGTGGACGCCACCTCCGGCGCGGGCGGCCTGCCCGTGGACATCACGGAGTCGGACGTCTACTACTTCGCCCCGCAGAAGAGCTTCGCCTCGGACGGCGGCCTGTGGCTGGCCGCCTTCTCGCCGGCCGCGCTCGAGCGCGCCGCCCGGATCCACGCCTCCGGCCGGCACATCCCCGAGTTCTTCTCGCTGCCGACCGCGATCGACAACTCGCTCAAGAACCAGACGTACAACACCCCCGCGCTGACCACCCTCTTCCTGCTCGACGAGCAGCTGAAGTGGATGAACGCCAATGGCGGCCTCGCCTGGACCACCGCCCGCACCGCCGCCTCCGCCTCGGCGCTGTACGGCTGGGCGGAGGAGTCCAAGTACGCCAGTCCGTTCGTCACGGACGCGGCCAAGCGCTCCTCGGTCATCGGCACCATCGACTTCGCCGACGAGATCGACGCGGCCGCGATCGCCAAGGCGCTGCGCGCCAACGGCATCGTGGACACCGAGCCGTACCGCAAGCTGGGCCGCAACCAGCTGCGGGTGGCGATGTTCCCGGCCATCGACCCGTCGGACGTCCAGGCCCTGACCGCCTGCATCGACTACGTGATCGAGAAGCTGTAACCGCCGGGGCGGCCCGTACGGAGCGCCCCGAACCGCACGCATCCGGACCCCCGGTGACCGACCGTCACCGGGGGTCCGGTCGTTTTCCGGCCCGGGCCGGACCGGCCGGAAGGACCAGACCGGCCCGGTGCCGCCCGGGACCTTCGTCCCAAAAATCCCGGCAAAGGGGCCGTAAACGGCCCGCCCAGGCGCCGCCCGCGACCTGCGCGGACCCCCTCGGGACCTTCGGCGACGCCCCCTCCGGGCCGCCCCGGCGGCCGCAACCGAACGCACCGGATGTCGCTCATGTCAGGTGTGCCGGGAATCAACCGGCCCGGCCCTTTCAGGAGGATTCACCATGCGCAAGGCACTCACCGTCCCGGCGATCGCTCTCGCCGCCTCGCTGGCGCTCGCCGCCCCGGTCGCCGCGTACGCCGCCGACGGGACCACGAACCCGGACGCCTCCCCCACCGCCCCGGCCGCGCACGCCAGCCTCATGCTCTCCGCGGCCACCGCCAAGCCGGGCGACACCCTCGAGGTCGACGTCCGGGCGCCGGCCGGCTCCACCGCCCTCGCCGTCTCCTCCGAGGCCCTGGGCGACGTCACCCTGCACCCGACCGGCAACAAGGGCACGGAGGTCGACGGCGAGTGGACCGGCCGCGCCACGGTCGCCAAGGTCGCCGACGGCAACTACGGAGTGGCCCTGACCGGCGCCGCCCCCGACGGCACCAAGCTCCAGGCCTCCGTCCATCTGACCGTGAAGGCCGGCAAGCCCACCCCGCCGCCGGTCCCCACCACCTCCTCGGTCAGCCTCTCCGCCGACCACGGCGCCCCCGGCGACAAGATCAAGGTCACGGTCCGGACGGACGTCAAGAACGCCGACGCGTACGTCCGCTCGCTCGCCTTCGGCGGCACGGTCCGGCTGCACCAGAGCGGCCACGGCGTCTGGACCGGCACCGCGGTCGTCGCCAAGGACGTCAAGCTCGGCTACTACGGCGTGGATGCCTTCGCGGGCGGCAAGAAGTTCGACACCGTGAAGTTCACCGCCACCCCCGGCCAGCACGGCGGCGGGGACGACCGGCACGACCACAAGCACGTCACGCCGGTCCAGCCGCTCAAGCCCGCCGAGCACAAGACGCCCAAGGGCTCGGTCAACACCGGTCTGGCCCCGATCGGCGTCGTGACGAGCAATGACTGAGCACGCACCGCGCCACCGGGGCGCCCGCCCCGCGCGCCTCAAGCGCGGGGCCGCCCTGGCCGGGGCCACGACCCTCGCGGTCGCCCTGGCCGCCGGCTGCTCGGCCGCCCATGACGGCGGCGCCGGGGCCGCGGCCCCGCCGGTGAAGGCCGCGGCCGCCTCGGTGCTCGCGCCGTCCGTGCCGGACCGGATCGAGATCCCGGACATCTCGGTCGACGCGAAGCTCGACACGGTCGGCCTGGACTCCGACGGCGTGATGCAGGAGCCGGACTTCGCCAAGCCGATGGACGCCGCCTGGTACAAGCAGGGGCCCACCCCCGGCGAGAAGGGCGCGGCGGCGATCGTCGGGCACATGGACACGCCGACCACCCGCGAGGCGGTGTTCTACAACCTCAAGAAGCTGAAGAAGAACGAGCGGATCGAGGTGCACCGGGCGGACGGCGGCACCGCCGTCTTCGCGGTGGACCGGGTGGCGACGTACAAGAAGGACGCGTTCCCCACCGACAAGGTCTACGGGGCCACCAAGGACGCCGAGCTGCGGCTGATCACCTGCGGCGGCAACCTCACGGCGGACCGGCACTGGGACTCGAACGTGGTGGTCTTCGCCCACCTGACGGGCAAGGCCTAGCCCGGACTCCATGCCCGGGGCGTGCACCAGCAGCAGGACGTCGAAGTCGCCGCTGACCAGCG
>NZ_JBFBGK010000211.1:1922-4430 GCF_040684615.1 Streptomyces sp. NPDC089919 | reverse complement strand
CTTCAGAACTAACACAGTGGACGCGAGCAACTGAGGACAAGCCCTCGGCCTATTAGTACCAGTCAGCTCCACCCGTTACCGGGCTTCCACATCTGGCCTATCAACCCAGTCGTCTACTGGGAGCCTTACCCTCTCAAGGAGGTGGGAATACTCATCTCGAAGCAGGCTTCCCGCTTAGATGCTTTCAGCGGTTATCCCTCCCGAACGTAGCCAACCAGCCATGCCCTTGGCAGGACAACTGGCACACCAGAGGTTCGTCCGTCCCGGTCCTCTCGTACTAGGGACAGCCCTTCTCAATATTCCTACGCGCACAGCGGATAGGGACCGAACTGTCTCACGACGTTCTAAACCCAGCTCGCGTACCGCTTTAATGGGCGAACAGCCCAACCCTTGGGACCGACTCCAGCCCCAGGATGCGACGAGCCGACATCGAGGTGCCAAACCATCCCGTCGATATGGACTCTTGGGGAAGATCAGCCTGTTATCCCCGGGGTACCTTTTATCCGTTGAGCGACGGCGCTTCCACAAGCCACCGCCGGATCACTAGTCCCGACTTTCGTCCCTGCTCGACCCGTCGGTCTCACAGTCAAGCTCCCTTGTGCACTTACACTCAACACCTGATTGCCAACCAGGCTGAGGGAACCTTTGGGCGCCTCCGTTACCCTTTGGGAGGCAACCGCCCCAGTTAAACTACCCATCAGACACTGTCCCTGATCCGGATCACGGACCGAGGTTAGACATCCAGCACGACCAGAGTGGTATTTCAACGGCGACTCCACAACCACTGGCGTGGCTGCTTCAAAGTCTCCCACCTATCCTACACAAGCCGAACCGAACACCAATATCAAACTGTAGTAAAGGTCCCGGGGTCTTTCCGTCCTGCTGCGCGAAACGAGCATCTTTACTCGTAGTGCAATTTCACCGGGCCTATGGTTGAGACAGTCGAGAAGTCGTTACGCCATTCGTGCAGGTCGGAACTTACCCGACAAGGAATTTCGCTACCTTAGGATGGTTATAGTTACCACCGCCGTTTACTGGCGCTTAAGTTCTCAGCTTCGCCCTGTCGAAACAGAGCTAACCGGTCCCCTTAACGTTCCAGCACCGGGCAGGCGTCAGTCCGTATACATCGCCTTACGGCTTCGCACGGACCTGTGTTTTTAGTAAACAGTCGCTTCTCGCTGGTCTCTGCGGCCACCCCCAGCTCACGGAGTAAATCCGATCACCAGTGATGGCCCCCCTTCTCCCGAAGTTACGGGGGCATTTTGCCGAGTTCCTTAACCATAGTTCACCCGAACGCCTCGGTATTCTCTACCTGACCACCTGAGTCGGTTTAGGGTACGGGCCGCCATGAAACTCGCTAGAGGCTTTTCTCGACAGCATAGGATCATCCACTTCACCACAATCGGCTCGGCATCAGGTCTCAGCCTTAACGTGTGACGGATTTGCCTACCACACGGCCTACACCCTTACCCCGGGACAACCACCGCCCGGGCTGGACTACCTTCCTGCGTCACCCCATCGCTTACCTACTACAGATCCGGGTCACCGGCTCCACCACTTTCCTTTCCCCGAAGGGTCCGGAACGGCTTCACGGGCTTAGCATCGTCTGATTCGATATTGGGCGTTTCAAAGCGGGTACCGGAATATCAACCGGTTGTCCATCGACTACGCCTGTCGGCCTCGCCTTAGGTCCCGACTTACCCTGGGCAGATCAGCTTGACCCAGGAACCCTTAGTCAATCGGCGCACACGTTTCTCACGTGTGTATCGCTACTCATGCCTGCATTCTCACTCGTGAACCGTCCACAACTAGCTTCCGCTGCTGCTTCACCCGGCACACGACGCTCCCCTACCCATCACAGCGGGCGTTGGCCCTATAGCTGCAATGACACGACTTCGGCGGTACGCTTGAGCCCCGCTACATTGTCGGCGCGGAATCACTTGACCAGTGAGCTATTACGCACTCTTTCAAGGGTGGCTGCTTCTAAGCCAACCTCCTGGTTGTCTCTGCGACTCCACATCCTTTCCCACTTAGCGTACGCTTAGGGGCCTTAGTCGATGCTCTGGGCTGTTTCCCTCTCGACCATGGAGCTTATCCCCCACAGTCTCACTGCCGTGCTCTCACTTACCGGCATTCGGAGTTTGGCTAAGGTCAGTAACCCGGTAGGGCCCATCGCCTATCCAGTGCTCTACCTCCGGCAAGAAACACACGACGCTGCACCTAAATGCATTTCGGGGAGAACCAGCTATCACGGAGTTTGATTGGCCTTTCACCCCTAACCACAGGTCATCCCCCAGGTTTTCAACCCTGGTGGGTTCGGTCCTCCACGAAGTCTTACCTCCGCTTCAACCTGCCCATGGCTAGATCACTCCGCTTCGGGTCTAGAGCGTGCAACTCAATCGCCCTATTCGGACTCGCTTTCGCTACGGCTTCCCCACACGGGTTAACCTCGCTACACACCGCTAACTCGCAGGCTCATTCTTCAAAAGGCACGCAGTCACGAGATGC
>NZ_JBFBGK010000210.1:0-4495 GCF_040684615.1 Streptomyces sp. NPDC089919 | reverse complement strand
GGTGCCGTGCATCGCAAGGCCGAGGAGGGAGCCACTGCGGTGGGGGCACCTCCCAGCGGTAGCTGGGGGACATCGGCGACTGACGAGAACGCCGCAAGGCGCGGTGCCAGGCGCCTCGGGCCCGGCATGATCCGGAAGACAGGCCCTAGGTGGGGCGCTTCTTGGGCGGGGCCGGCTTGGGGGCGGAGCGCTTGGCGGTGCCGGGCGGGGCCGGCTTCGGCGGCTCCGCGGGCTCGGCGGGAGGGGTGCTGCGGTCGGGGGTGTGGATGGGCGGGGCGGAGCGCTTGGCCGCCTCCGGCGGGGTGTGGGTCATCGGCTCCGACGGCCGCTTCCCGTCGCGTGGGGTTCCCATCGTGTGACACCTCCGGTGTGGCCTGCCGGCCCGGGCGGGCCGTGTCCACTGTCGGACACCCGCGGCCGGGGGGCGCGCCGCGGACGGCCATCCGGGGGACGGGCCGCGGCCGGACCGCGGAGGTGAGGACCGGGGCCGGCCGGCGGTGGGCGGACGGGGAGGGTCAGTGGAAGACGGAGGGCGGTGGGGCCGGTGAGGCGGTGGCGGAGGCGTCGGTGACGACCGCCGCGCCGCCGGTGAAGTCGACCAGGCCCCGGCCGTGTTCGACCCGGCCCGGATGCGGGTCGCTCGCCACCCGGCGGGTGAACTCCCCGACCGGGAGCGGCCGGTCCGCGGCGACCAGGACCGCGTTGCCGAACCGCTTGGCGCGGAAGACCACCGGGTCGGCCGCCAGGGCCAGTTCGGCGAACCGGGACGCGGCGGTGGCGATCTGGCCGCGCAGGTGCGCCAGCGGGGGCCCGTCCGCGAGGTTGGCCACGTACCAGCCGGTGGGCGCCAGCGCCCGGCGCACCTCGTCCAGGAACTCGGTGCTGGTGAGGTGGGCCGGGGTGCGGGCGCCGCTGAAGACGTCCGCCACGACCAGGTCGGCCCAGCCGTCCGGGACCTTGGCCAGCCCGGCCCGGGCGTCCACCGACCGGACCCGGATCCGGGCCGCCGGGTCGAGCGGCAGGTGGGCCCGGACGAACTGCACCAGCGGCCCGTCGATCTCCACGACCTGCTGGGTGGAGCGCGGCCGGGTGGCGGCGACGTACCGCGCCAGGGTGAAGGCACCGCCGCCGAGGTGGAGGACGTTCAGCGGCTGCCGGGCGGGCGCCACCAGGTCGATGAGGTGCCCGATCCGGCGCTGGTACGCGAAGTCCAGCCGGGCCGGGTCGCCGAGGTCGACGTGGGACTGCGGGGCGCCGTCGATGAGCAGCGTCCAGGCGTCCGGGCGCTCCCGGTCCGGGGACAGCTCGGCGAGCCCGCCGTCCACCTGCGCGACGACGGCCTCGGGGGTCCGCGGCCGGCCGCCGCGCCGCTCTCTGGCCATCCGGCCATTATGGCTGGTCAGCGGGGAGCCGGCCGGTCGGGGGCGGGCCGCACCGCGGGCCTGCGGCACGGCCGCCCCGCGAGGGAACGGTTCTCCCCCGTGGACCGCGCGGGCCGGGCACCGCCTGGGCGGCCGCCTCAGCGGGTCAGCTGGTCCGCGGCCTCGATCAGCCGGGCCGCCTCGCCCAGCGCGGCCCGCAGCACCTCGGGGTCGGTGACCCCGTCCGGCGCGGCCGGCGGCAGCAGCCAGGAGGGCCCCTCCGGCGCGGCCGGCAGCTCGATCTTCAGTCCGCGTCCGTCGCTGTGCGTACAGGCGCTGCCCGGCAGGTCCCAGCCCTCGGCCGTGCCCGGCGGGACCAGGAAGCCGAGGGTGTCCTCGGCGCCGTCGTGCAGCACCGGCCCCACCGCCGCGGGGTCGGCCGCCCGGCGGATGATGTCCACGGCCTCGAGGCCCTGCCGGGCGGGGACGGTCACGACGTCGGGGGCCGTCTGCTCGCCGTCGGTTTCCATGGCTGCCTCCAACAAGGGACCCTCCTCGTACGAACCGGGAGCCGCCTCCCACTCCGCATCGTTCAACGCACGGGAACGTCAACGGGTGCGGCGCCGGGCCGCCGCAAAGGATGGCAGTTCATGGCGGATCGCGGGTGAGATATCCCGTTTGTAGCTAAACACCGCCTCCCGGGTGCCCCCCGGCCGGTACGTTTTTGCGCGCCGGACCCCACGAGCCACGTGCCGGCCGCAGCACGCATCGCCAGAGAGGGCACGGCCATGGCGTCGTCACCGACCTCCGCTTCCGCAGCCTCCGTCCCACCCGCCCCCAACACCGCCTTCCGGCTGTTGCGCGGGCCCCGGTCCCCCGGGGAGTTCGCGGCGGCCGTGCGGCGGGCCGCCCGGGAGATCGGCGAGACCGTCTCCTGCGACGCGCGCTACGTCGGGCGGGTGGAGGCCGGCGAGATCCGCTGCCCCAACTACGCCTACGAGCGGGTCTTCCTGCACATGTTCCCCGGGCGCACCCTGACCGACCTGGGCTTCTCGGCGCGCGAATCGGTGCGCGGCCGGGGCGCCCGGCCGTCGACCGCCCCCGTCCCCGTCCCACCTGAGGAGAGCGACGTGTTGCGTCGCGCGTTCATGACCAGCGGCTCCGCCACGATGGCCGCCGCGACCCTGGGGCTCGGCCCCGTCCCCGGTCAACCGTCCGCCGGCGAAAGGGTCCTGCACGAGCCGCGGCCGCTGCGCGGGCGGGCCGGCGAGGCCGAGGCCGAGGCGGTCGAGGAGGCCGTCCGGCGGATCAGGCTGCTGGACGACCGGCACGGCGGGGACGGCCTCTACCGCACCGCGGCCGGCCCGCTCAAGGCCGCGTACGCCCTGCTCGACGCGGGCGCCACCCGGCAGTCCACGGAAGACCGGCTGCACACCGGCGCGGGGGAACTGGCCCTGTCGGTCGGCTGGTTGGCGCACGACTCGGGCCGACTGGACGACGCCCGCTCGCACTACGCGGAGGCGCTGGCGACGGCCCGGGTGGCCGGGGACGCGGGCCTTGAGGCGCACGCCTTCTCCAACATGGCCTTCCTCGCCCGCGACACCGGCCGCCCGCGGGAGGCGATCCGGGCCGCGGAGGCCGGCCAGCGGGCCGCCCGCGTGATGGCCTCGCCCCGGCTGCTGGCCCTGCTGACGCTCCGGGAGGCCGGCGGCTGGGCGGTGCTGCGCGACCGGCGGGCCTGCGAGGACGCGCTGACCCGGGCCCACCTGCAGTTCTCCCGGGGAGCCTCGCCGCTGGACCCGGAGTGGATGTCCTTCTTCGGCGAGGCCGAGCTCGAACTCCTCGAGGCGCAGTGCTGGTCGGCCCTGGAGGAGCCGTCCCGGGCCGCCCGGCACGCCCGGCGCGCCATCGCCCTGCAGGACCCGCACTTCGCCCGGAACGTCGCCCTGTCCACCGCCCAGCTCGCCGACGACCTGGCCCGGTCCGGCGCCCCCGACGAGGCGGCGGCGGCCGCCCGGCAGGCCCTGGACCTGCTCGCCGAGGTCCGCTCGGCCCGCGTCCAAGCCATGCTCGCCGGCACCGCCCGCACCCTGGTCCCCCACCAACGCAACCCCCGCGTAGCCGCCTTCCTCGCAGACCGCGCCCCAGCCTGACCACCCGCGGCTCCCGTCCCGGTCTGACCGCCACCGGCGCCGCCCGACCGCTACCGCGCGACCAGCAGCGCCTCGGCACCCACCGGGCGGTAGCCCGCCGCCTGGAAGGCCCGGACGCTGCGGGCGTTGCCCGCGGCCTGCTGGGCCCAGACCGGCTCGCCCCCGGGCACCAGGTGCCGGGCCGCCACGGCCAGTGCCCGCCCGAGGCCCCGGGCGCGGGCGCCCTCGTCCACCTCCACCGCGGTCTCCCAGCGGCCGGCCACCCCACGGCCCAGGACGACCACCCCGCCGTCGGCGGCCCACACCCTGACGTCGTCCCGGCGCTTGCGGGCCCGGGCCACCCGCGGATGGTCGGGGTCGGACACCTCCCGCAGCTCCACCGGCGGGGCCCCGGGCAGCGCCGGCGCCACCGTCAGCAGGTCGACCGTGTCGTGGGCCCGCCCGGTGCGCTCCATCAGCGCGGTCAGGAACCGCGGGTTCATGGCGGCGGCCAGGGCGTCGCAGTCGAGGGTGGCCAGCGTCCGGAGCACCCAGTCCGGGTCCTCGTCGGTGAACACCACCGAGTGCGCGGTGAAGGCCAGCACCCCGGCGTCCCGGTGCCCGGCCTGCGGCACCACGCTCACCCCGCCGTCGGGTGCCGGGAACCGCCCCTGCGCCGCCGCGTCCAGGATCGCCGCCAGTGTCGCCCCCATGCGCACAGTGCTCCTCGTATCGGCCGTCCGGCCGCCGAAGTGGGGCCCTCGACAGGCTACTTCGCCCCTCCCAGACGACCACCCCGAGCTCGACCGGCCACCGTACGCCCGCCCTCGGCTGCCGCCGGCCCCCTGCCCCGGCCCTCTGCTACCCCGCCCCGGGCGCCTCCAACCTGGGCCCCGCCCACCTTTTGCGCCCCGCCCCGCCGGGCAAATCCAGCCCCGCCGGCGATTGAGGCGCGGGGTCCGGGGCAGCGCCCCGAAACCTGACCCCCGCCCACCCCTTTGC
>NZ_JBFBGK010000209.1:0-4685 GCF_040684615.1 Streptomyces sp. NPDC089919 | reverse complement strand
GAGCAAGACCAGGGGGCCACTCGATCACATTGCGGTCAGGTCCAAAGACCTGACCGAGTTGCCAACTAGCGTACGGCCGAGTGCGCCCGGCTGTCCCTTTCACCCGCCCCCGCCCCGCGTACGTCAGGAGCCCCAGCCCATGCGCAGACACCTCCCGGCCGCCCTCGCCCTCGTCGCGGCGGTCGGCGCCCTGCCGGCCACCGCGACGCCCGCCGCGGCCCGTCCCGGGGGCTGCGACCGGCCCGTGGTCGGTGCCGGCTGGTACGGCGACAACCAGGCCCGGCTCCAGCGGCTGGTCGACGACTACGGCCGCTGCACGCCGTACCGGCCGGACCGGCACCGGCCGGTGGCGGTCTTCGACTGGGACAACACGGTGGTCAAGAACGACGTGGGCGACGCGACCTTCTTCTGGCTGCTGCGCAACGGAAAGGTGCGCCGCCCCGCCGACGGCGACTGGAGCGGCACCAGCCGGTACCTGACCGCGCCCGCCGCCCGGGCCCTGTCGGCCGCCTGTGATCCGCTCGCCGCGCCCGGCGCGCCCCTGCCCACCGGCACCCGCGAGGGGCTGGCCTGCGCCGACGAACTGAACGCCGTCTACGGGACCGGCGCCACCCGGTCCGGCGCCACCGCCTTCGCCGGGTGGAACCACCGCACCACCGAGCCCGGTTACGCCTGGCTCGCCCAGCTGATGCAGGGCTGGACCCCCGCGCAGGTACGGTCCTTCGCAGCGGCCGCCCGGACCGAGAACCTGACCGCGCCGATCGGTGCGCAGCAGCAGGTGGGCAGCGCCTCCGTGACCGGCTGGGTGCGCTACTACGACCAGCAGAAGGCACTGATCCGCACGCTGCGCACGGCCGGCTTCGACGTCTGGATCAGCTCCGCCTCGCCGCAGCCGGTGGTGGAGGCGTGGGCCGGGACCGTCGGGGTGCGCGCCGACCACGTCATAGGCATCCGCAACGTCGTGAAGGCCGGCACGCTCACCCCCCACCTGCAGGGCTGCGGCTCGGTCCCCGACGGTGCCGACTCCATGATCACGTACATCGACGGCAAGCGGTGCTGGATCAACCGCGAGGTGTTCGGGGTCCGCGGGGCCGCCGCGGAGCGGGTCGGGCCTCCCGGCCGCCGACAGGTCTTCGCGGCCGGGGACTCGGACACCGACGTGTCCTTCCTCAGCGACGCCACCGCCCTGCGGCTGGTCCTCAACCGCAACAAGAACGAGCTGATGTGCCGGGCCTACGACGACGCCGACGGCCGCTGGCTGGTCAACCCCATGTTCATCCAGCCCAAACCGCGCAAGGCCGCGGCCTATCCCTGCGCCACCACCGGGTACACCGGCCCGGACGGCACGCCGGGCCCGGTGCTGCGCGGGGACGGCTCCGCCGTCCCCGACCAGCAGGACACCGTGTACTGACCACCCGGACTCAGAGGAACGTCCGGCCCTCGCCGCGGTAGGTCGGCACGGTCGAGGCGATGCGGTCGCCCTCGATCAGGTGCAGTTCCTCGAAGCGCTCGCAGAGTTCGCCGGCCTTGGCGTGGCGGAACCACACCCGGTCGCCGATCCGGAGGTCGTCGGCGGGAGCGCCCAGGAGCGGGGTCTGCACCTCGCCCGCGCCCTCCTGGGGGTCGTAGCGCAGTCCTTCCGGGAGGTAGGGGACCGGCAGGCGGTCCGGGCCGGCCGCGCCCGAGGCCGGGTAGCCCCCGCCCAGCACGGTCACCACGCCCACCCCCGGCCGGCGCACCACCGGCTGGGCGAACAGCGCGGCCGGCCGGCCGCGGAAGGAGGTGTAGTTGTCGAACAGGCGCGGGACGTACAGCCCCGAGCCCGCGGCGATCTCGGTGACGGCGTCCTCGGCGGCGGTGCTCTGCACGCTGCCGGTGCCGCCGCCGTTGACGAACTCCAGGTCCGGCACCACCGCGCGGACCGCGCGGACCGTCTCCGCCCGGCGCACCGCCAGCTCCTTGCGGGCCGCCGCCTGCATCAGGCGGATCGCCCGGGAGCGCAGCGGCCGGCCGCCGACCGCGTCGCCGACCCCCGCGATGTGCCCCTCGTACGCCATCAGGCCGACCAGGCGGAAACCGGGCCGGTCGGCCACCCGGCGGGCCAGCTCCGCGAGTTGGGCCGGCTCGCGCAGCGGCGAGCGGCGCGCGCCGACGCGGATGCGCCCCCCGAGGAGCTGGAGCGCCGTGTCGAGCTCCAGGCACACCCGGATCTCCTCGGTGCCCCCGGCGCGGGCCGCGTCGATCAGCTCCAGCTGCGCCGGATCGTCCACCATCACGGTCACCGCACCGGCCAGCTTGGGATCCCCGGCCAGCTCCGCGAAGGCGGACCGGTCGGTCGACGGGTACGCCAGCAGCACGTCCTCGAAGCCGGACCGGGCCAGCCACAGCGACTCCGCCAGCGTGTACGACATGATCCCCGCGAACCCCGGCCGGGCCAGCACCCGCTCCAGCAGGGCCCGGCAGCGCACCGACTTGCTCGCGACCCGGACCGGCTTGCCGCCGGCCCGGCGCACGAGGTCGTCGGCGTTGGCGTCGAAGGCCGCCAGGTCGACGATGGCGAGCGGGGCGTCGAGGTGCGCGGTGGCCCGGTCGTAGCGGGCCCGGTCAGCGGCGGGAGTCGTCACCGGTGTCGTCATGGGCGCAGCTTGCCAGACCCCGTTACCCGGGGGTAGGGGGAAGATCGAGCCCGTAGAGTACGGGCGTCGAGTACGCGGCGCCGGATGCGGGCGTCACGCGCGCGGGCGGGCGCGCGGCCGAGTACGGGGGGTGTGCGCAGCCGGATGGTGGCCGAACCGGGGCGGGGAGTACCGGCGGTGGTGTGCGCGATGCTGGGCACCGGACTCATCGGCGGCGCCCTGGCGGGCACCTGGCTGCTGGGCAGTGCCGAAGCGGTGCCACCGGCCGAGGCGGCGTACCAGCGGGCCGCCGGGCTGTGGCACACCGAACCGGTCGACTCGCTCTTCCCGCCGGTCCTGGCCGGCGACGGCGCCGGTCCCGGGGGCGCGGACCGCCGCTGGACCCGGATCGCGGTCGACGCCGGTACCGGGTGCGGGGCCTGGGCGCTGCGGTACGGCTGCGCGCACGAGCTGCGGGCCACCTACACGGACGCGACGCGGAGTTCGGTGATCGGGGCGGGGCTGGTCTTCACGGCCGGTGCGCCGCGGCCCGCGGCCCCGGCGGTGCCGGCCGGGGCGTACGGGGTGGCGGACGCGGCGCGCGGCAGCTGGACGGTCTCCGTCCTGCGGGACGCGCCAGTCGTGGTCTACACGGTGTCCGGTTTCGCGGACGGCCGGCGGGTGGCGACCCCTCGCCCGGCGGCCTCTGCGATGTCCACGTCCGATGTGAGTGCGGTGGGGCAGGCGGGTCTGGGATACGAGGCCCAGGCCGTCGCCGACCGCCTGGAGCGCGCCCTACGACGCGAGGCCGCGGCCCCTACCGGAGCCCCCCGATGACGGGGCCCGGGCCCCGGCCCGTCCCGGTGCGCTCAATCGCCGCGCGGGCTGGATGTGCGCAGCACATTCCAGCCCCGCCGGCGTTTGAGGCGACCGCCGCGCAGCGGTGGTGTGGGGGATCCGGGGGCAGCTGCCCACCGGTTTCGGGGAGGGGCGGGGTGGGGGAGGGCTCCGCGCAGCGGCGGCGCGGCCCGCGGTGGGGCCGGGGGGCGGCGGTCGCGGCCGTCGTCGCGCTCGGCGTCGCGGGCGGCACGGCCCCCGCACACGCGGACGGCATCCGGGACCGCCAGTGGGGCCTCGCCGCGCTGCACGCGCACCAGGCGTGGGACACCACCCGCGGCGCCGGCGTGACCGTGGCCGTACTCGACACCGGCGTCGACGGGACCCATCCCGACCTGCGCGGCGCGGTGCTGCCGGCCAAGGACCTGGTCGGCTTCGGGGCGACCCGCGGCGACCGCGCCTGGGCCCGCCACGGGACCGCCATGGCCTCGGTCATCGCCGGCCGGGGCCACGGCCCCGACCACCGGCTGGGCGTGCTCGGCATCGCGCCCGAGGCGAAGATCCTCCCCGTCCGGGTGATCCTCGAAGAGGGCGACAAGGGCCGGGAGCGGGCGCGCGAGCGCCGCGGCGGCGCCCTCGCCGAGGGCATCCGGTGGGCCGCCGACCACGGCGCCGACGTGATCAACCTCTCCCTCGGCGACGACAGCGAGTCCGCCCACCACGAGGCCGCCGAGGACGAGGCGGTCCAGTACGCCCTGGCCAGGGGCGTGGTCGTGGTCGCCTCCGCGGGCAACGGCGGCGGCGCCGGCGACCGGGTCTCCTACCCGGCGGCCTACCCCGGCGTGATCGCCGTCACGGCCGTGGACCGCGACGACACCAAGGCCCCCTTCTCCACCCGCCACTGGTACGCCACCGTCAGCGCCCCCGGCGTGGACATCGTCATCGCCGACCCCGACCGCACCTACTACGAGGGCTGGGGCACCAGCGCCGCCGCGGCCTGGGTCTCCGGTACCGCCGCCCTGATCCGCGCCGCCCACCCGGACCTCGGCCCCGCGCAGGTCAAGAAGCTGCTCGAGGACACCGCCCGGGACGCCCCGGCCGGCGGCCGGGACGACTCCCGGGGACACGGCCTGGTCGATCCGGCCGCCGCCCTCGACGCCGCCGGGGCGGTGCGCCACGAGCCCGCGCTGCCGGTCCCGGCCGGGCCCCCGGCCCGCTACTTCGGACCCGGCC
>NZ_JBFBGK010000208.1:0-4981 GCF_040684615.1 Streptomyces sp. NPDC089919 | reverse complement strand
TGCTTTTTTGACTGGAGTTCTGAGGTGTGCTCTTCCGTTCTGGATGGGGGGGGGTGGGGTCTGGCTCCGCGCAGCGGCCGGGCGCGGGCCCGGACTCCGCGCCTCAATCGCCGGCGGGGCTGGAGTTGCCACTGCCCGGCGGGGCTGGAGTTGCTACTCCGTGGCGGGGCGGGGATGTCCCCGGTGCGGCGGGACGCAGAGGGTGGGCGGGCCCAGGTTTCGGGGCGCCGCCCCGGACCCCGCGCCTCAAACGCCGGCGGGGCTGGAGTTGCCACTCCCCGGCGGGGCTGGAGTTGCCACTCCCTGGCGGGGCTGGAGTTGCCACTCCCCGGCGGGGCTGGAGTTGCCACTCCCTGGCGGGGCTGAAGTTGCTACTCCCTGGCGGGGCTGAAGTTGCTACTCCCCGGCGGGGCGGGGATGTCCCCGGTGCGGCGGGACGCAGAGGGTGGGCGGGGCCCAGGTTTCGGGGCGCAGCCCCGGACCCCGCGCCTCAAGCGCCGGCGGGGCTGGATTTGCCACGTCACGCCCCCGCCGGGGCGGGGTGGCATGGGGACTGACATGGATCAGGGGTGGCGTCGAGAGGGCCTGGAAAGGGACTCAACCGGGACTCAACCCGGGCTTCACATCGAGGGGACATGCTCGACTCGGACACTGGTGGGCGAGGGGCCGAGGGGGAGCGCGGTGGGCATGGGGCGGGGGCACGTCGCCGTGGCCGGCGGCGGCCCGGCGGGTCTTTTCCTGGCCCGGCTGATCCGCCTGGCCGACCCGGCCACCGAGGTCCGCCTCCACGACCCCGCCCCGCCCACGCCCCCGGGGCCGCCGACAGACCGAGCCCCGCTCGCAACGCCCGGGCCACCCGCGGCCCGAGCCGCGCTCCCGGCGCACCTCGTGCAGCCGCCCCAGGGCCACGGCCCCGTCACCGACACCCTCGCCGCCGTGTTGTCCGGGCGGGTGTTGGGCGAGGTGCGGCGGGTGGATCCGCAGACGTACGAGCGGATCGTCGCGGTGGCGGTGCCGGCCCGGGGGCTGGAGCTGCGGCATCCGCGGGCCACCCTCCGCTACGGCGGTTTCGAGCGCTTCGGCCTGCCGTACGACGAGCTGCTCCGGATCCTGCGCGAACAGGCCGTCCGCGCCGGGGTCCGGTTCACCGCCACCGCGGTGGAGCTGGACACCCCCGCCGCATCCCTGGTCGCCTACACGGCCCGGTACGCCGCGCCGGACTCCGCCCCGGGCGCGGCCCGAGACGACCACGAGCCCGCCGGCCGGGCCGCCGGTTCCGGAGCCGCACCGGACCCCGCCCCCGGTCAGGCACCCGGCCCCGGAACCGCCCCCGGGCGCGAGGCCGGCCCCGGTACCGCCCCCGACCCCACCCCCCGGCAGGCCCCCGACCCCTTCGGGACCACCGTGCGGAGCGGGCCCGTGCCGTGGTTGCGGTTGCGGACCGAGGCGCGGTTCGCGGGGGTGGGGCTGGCGTTCGCCGAGTCGGTGCACGGGCACTTCGCGCTGCGGGTGCATCCGTACGGCGCGGGGCTGACCGAGGTGATCGCGCTGACCGACCCGGTCACCCGGCGGGCCGCCTGGCCGGCGCCGTACGCCGAGGAGCGGGCCGCGGACCTGCTCGGCGAGCTGTTCGAGGAGTGCCTGGACGGGCACAAGCTGGTCGCCGCGCCGGCCGGCGGCCGGTGGGCGCAGTACCCGGTGGTCCGCAGCGCGCACTGGTCCGACGGCCGCTCGGTGGTCCTCGGCGAGGCCGCGCACACCGTCCATCCGGCCACCGGCTCGGGCCCGGCGATGGCCCTGGAGGACGCCGTCGCGCTGGCCGCCGCCGTCGCCCGGCACGCCGAACCGGCCGCCGCCCTCGCCGAGTACGAGCGGGTCCGGCGCCCCCGGGCGACCCGCGCCCAGGACCGCGCCGAGCGCGGGATGCGCTGGTGGGAGGGGTTCGGGAGGCGGCTGCGGCTGCCGCCCGCGCAGTTCGGACTGCACTATCTGAGCCGCACCGCCGCCCCCGGGTACGGCAGCCTGCGCCGCCGCTTCCCCGAGCAGATCGGCGCGGCCGAGACGGTCTACCGGGGCGCCACCGCGGGCGGTCCGGCCGCGCACGCGGTCGGCGCGCCCTTCCTGCGGGGCGGCCTGCGGTTGCCCAACCGCCTCCTCGAAGTCCTCACCGAGCCGGCCCCGGACCCGTCCGCCGCGCCGCTGTCCCGCTCCGAGGCCCGGTCCGCGGGCGTCCGGGCGGCCGGCGAGCGCGGCGCGGGGCTGGTGCTGGC
Source organism: Streptomyces sp. NPDC089919 (assembly GCF_040684615.1). Classification (NCBI taxonomy): domain Bacteria; kingdom Bacillati; phylum Actinomycetota; class Actinomycetes; order Kitasatosporales; family Streptomycetaceae; genus Streptomyces; species Streptomyces sp. NPDC089919. The sequence continues at coordinate 2,711 of NZ_JBFBGK010000208.1, read as the reverse complement.
TCGGGTCCCGTACGGCCCGCGCAAGGGCCTGTACGTCGCACTGGTCCCGGGGTACGTCGAGCAGTACGGACCGGCTCCGGCGGTGCCGCCGGCCGTCGGACGGGACCGCCGCGACCTGCCGGTGCACGTGGGCGAGGCCCTGCCGGGCTGCCTCGACGGGGACGTCCCGCTCTTCGGTGAACTGGTCTGCCCGCGGGGCCCGGCCGGGCTGACCGAGGGGATCCGGGCGCTGGCCGCGCGGGGGGTGACGGGCGTGCTGCTGCACCCCGACCCGCTGCGCCGCGACTGGTGGTCCGAGCTGCTGGAGCAGGCGGACCGGGTGCGCAACGACGCCGGGCTGGCGGTCGCCGTGCGGGTGCCGGACGGCTGGACGCCCGAGCCGCCGGACCGGCCCGGCCGGGACCCGTGGTCGGCCCGGCTGCAGCTCGCGCTGGTCTCCGGGCGGGTGGACCTGGTCGCCTCGGCGCCCCGCCGGGAGCGGTCCTGAGGGGTGGCGCCGGCGCCCGCCCCGCCGCCGCCCCGGCACTGGTGTGCGCGAACGGCACCGCGTCGGGTAGTCCTGGGGGCTCCGGACCGCCGCGGTGGCGCGTCGGGCGAGAGGAGGCCGGGGCATGAGGAACGGGACGAGTGCGGGTACGGGCGCGGCGGGCGCGGCGGGCCGCGGTGACCGCGACGGGGCGCTGAGCACGGCCTGGCTGACCCGCTTCCACCCGTCGCCGCAGGCGCCGGTACGACTGGCCTGCTTCCCGCACGCGGGCGGCTCGGCGCCGTACTACCGGCCGCTGTCGGGGCTGTTGGCGCCGTCGGTGGAGGTGCTGGCGGTGCAGTACCCGGGGCGTCTGGAGCGGTACACCGAGCCGCTGATCGACGACGTCGCGCAGCTGGCGGACCTGGCGGCGGAGGCCCTGCTGCCCTGGACGGACCGGCCGTTGGCGCTGTTCGGGCACAGCCTGGGGGCGTCGGTGGCCTTCGAGACCGCACGCCGGCTGGAGCGGGCCGGGGTGCAGCCGCGGGCGCTCGTCGTGTCGGCCCGGCGGGGCCCGGAGGTACCGCACGGCGAGCGGGTGCACACCGCCACCGAGGCGGAGCTGGTCGCCTACGTGCGGGGGCTGGGCGGCAGCGGGCTGGAGGCGCTGGACGACCCGGACCTGCGGGAGCTGGTCCTGCCGGCGATCCGCAACGACTTCCGGGCCTCCGAGACCTACACCTACCGGCCCGGTCCGGACGTGAGCTGCCCGCTGCTCGCGCTGGCCGGAGCCGACGACCACGCGGCGACCCCGGAGAAAGTCGCGGCCTGGACCGGTCACACTTCGGGTCCCGCGCGCGTCAAGGTGTTGCCGGGTGGTCACTTCTACCTGGACGGGCACCGGGAGACGGTGGCCGCCGAGATACGAGGGTTGCTGGCGGGGACCGCCACGACGGGCTGAGGCCGGCGGGAGCCGGCCGGGGACCGCGGGCGGCGCCGCGGGGCGGGCGGGGAGCCGGGACCGCCCGGCCCCCGCCGGCGGGCGACGCGCACGACGAGAGCCACGGGGGGCTTTTCGATGGAGATCGGGCTGCTGGGACCGCTGGTCGTGTCCCTCAGGGGACGGCCGGGGCCGCCGACCGCGGCCAAGCAGCGCACGCTGCTGGCCCTGCTGGCGCTGCATTCGGGCCAGCTGGTCCTGACGGACTCGATCATCGACGAGTTATGGGGCGAGGAGCCCGTGACCACGGCCGCCGCGACCGTGCGGACGTACATCTTCCAGATCCGCAAGCTGATCGGGCCCGCGGAGGCGGGGGAGCACCCGGACCCCGGACCGGAGGCGGAGGCCGGAGCGGGGGAGGCCGGGGGGCGCCGGGAGCCGCAGGAGATCCTGCGGGCGGTCCCCGGCGGGTACGTGCTGCACCCGGACCGGCCCACCGACGCCCAGCGGTACGAGCGGGAGGTCGCGGCCGGCCGCGAGGCGCTGGCCGGCGGCGACTACGAGGCGGCCGGGCGGCGCTTCCGGGCGGCGCTCGGGCTGTGGCGCGGGGCGGCGCTGATGGACGTGCGCCGGGGCAGCCGGCTGCAGGCGGCCGCCCGGCGGCTGGAGGAGTCCCGGCTGCTGGTCCTCGAGTACCGGGTGGAGGCGGACCTCCAGCTCGGACGGCACCGGGAACTGCTCGGCGAGCTCTCCGGGCTGTGCGCGGAACACCCGCTCCACGAGGGTCTGCATGCGCTCTACATGCTGGCCCTGCACCGGTCGGGGCGGCGGTCGGAGGCGCTGGCGGTCTACCGGCGGCTGCGGATCGCGACGGTGGAGAACCTGGGGCTGGAGCCGTCCAGCCGGGTGCAGGGGCTCCAGCAGGAGATCCTGCGCTCGGGCGGTGGCCCGGGGGCGCCGGGCGGGCCGGGCGCGGCCGAGCTGACCGCGCTGGTCCTGGACCAGTCGCGCCGGATCGCCGAACTGACCTCGCGGATCGCCCGGATCGAGGAGCGGCTGGGCCTCGACGGCCCGGAGCTCCCGGCAGGGGTGCGCGGACGGGCGCCGGGAGGGCTGGCGTAGGCTGGATCGTCCGTACGTCCTGACCCCTTGACACCGCCGAAAGGTGAGGCACCGGTGACCGACCAGGCCGCTCTCCAGTCTGTCCTCGACCGCGCCGCCGAAGGGGGCCGGATCTCCGCCGAGGAGGCGTTGGACCTCTACCGGCACGCCCCGCTGCACGCGCTGGGTTCCGCCGCGGACGCC
>NZ_JBFBGK010000207.1:0-5040 GCF_040684615.1 Streptomyces sp. NPDC089919 | reverse complement strand
GGAAATCCAGCCCGTCCGGCGATTGAGGACACCGGCGCGGAGCGCAGGTATCGGGTCCGGGCGGAGCCCGGGGAACGGTGGAAGGGCGGGGTAGGGGACTGCGCCGCAGGCACCCCGGGGCGCAGCCCCGGACGCAGCGGCCACCGGCCGGAGGAGGGTGCGGCACCTGAGAGAATGGCGGTATGGCCTTCGATCGTCCGCGCGCACTCTCCGGTATCCAGCCCACCTCCGGGTCCTTCCACCTGGGGAACTACCTCGGCGCCATCCGCCAGTACGTCGCCCTCCAGGAGACGCACGACGCGTTCTACATGGTGGTCGACCTCCACGCGATCACCGTGCCGCAGGACCCGGCGGACCTGCGGGCGAACACCCGGCTGTCGGCCGCGCAGCTGCTGGCCGCCGGCCTGGACCCGGAGCGCTGCACGCTCTTCGTCCAGAGCCACGTCCCCGAGCACGCCCAGCTCGGCTGGGTGATGAACTGCCTCACCGGCTTCGGCGAGGCCAGCCGGATGACCCAGTTCAAGGACAAGTCCGCCAAGCAGGGCACGGGCAACGCCACCGTCGGCCTCTTCACGTACCCGATCCTCCAGGTCGCGGACATCCTGCTCTACCAGGCGAACTCCGTCCCGGTCGGCGAGGACCAGCGGCAGCACGTCGAGCTCACCCGCGACCTGGCCGAGCGGTTCAACGCCCGCTACGGCCAGACCTTCACGATGCCGGCCGCGCACATCGTCAAGGAGACCGCGAAGATCTACGACCTGCAGGACCCGACGGCGAAGATGAGCAAGTCCACGGCCAACCCCAAGGGCCTGGTCAACCTCCTGGACGAGCCCAAGGCCACCGCCAAGAAGATCAAGAGCGCGGTCACCGACACGGACACCGTGATCCGCTTCGACGCGGTCGAGAAGCCCGGCGTCAGCAACCTGCTCACGATCTACTCCACCCTCACCGGCAGCACGATCGCCGACCTCGAAGAGAAGTACGAGGGCAAGGGCTACGGCGCGCTGAAGACGGACCTGGCCGAGGTCGTGGTCGACTTCGTCACACCCTTCAGGCAGCGCACGCAGGAATACCTGGACGACCCGGAGACGCTGGACTCCATCCTCGCCAAGGGCGCGGAGAAGGCCCGCGCGGTCGCCGCCGAGACGCTGGCCCAGGCCTACGACCGGATGGGGTTCCTGCCCGCGAAGCACTGATGCAAGGCCGGGACGACAGCGCGACAGCACTGTCGACCTGGTCCCCTGGCCGTTTCGGGGGTGCTGGCCCCACACTGGGGTCGGCACCATCCGCCATTCACAGGCCTCGCACAGCAGACGATCACGGAGGAGAACACGTGGGGACCGTAACGCTCGGCGTTTCGATCGCGGTCCCGGAGCCGTACGGCAGCCTGCTCCAGGAGCGGCGCGCCGGCTTCGGGGACGCCGCCGCGCACGGCATCCCCACGCACATCACCCTCGTGCCGCCCACCGAGGTGGAGGCCGGGCGGCTGCCGGCGATCCGGGCGCACCTCGCGCAGGTCGCGGCGGCGGGCCGGCCCTTCGTGATGCGGCTGGCGGGCACCGGCACCTTCCGCCCGCTCTCCCCGGTGGTCTTCGTCAACGTCGTCGCCGGCGGCGAGGCCTGCGGCCTGCTCCAGGGCCAGGTCCGGGACCCGCAGGGGCCGCTGCGGCGGGAGCTGCAGTTCCCGTACCACCCGCACGTCACCGTCGCGCACCACATCGCCGAGGAGGCGATGGACCGGGCGTACCGGGAGCTGGCGGGCTTCGAGGCGGAGTGGCTGACCACCGGCTTCGCCCTGTACGAGCAGGGCGTCGACGACGTCTGGCGCAAGCTGCGGGAGTACCCCTTCGGCAGCGGGCCGGCCGGGGTCCCCGCGCAGTGCGCTCACCGGGACGAGGCCACGCTCCAGCCGTAGCCGCGGATCTGCCGGGCGCGGAAGCGCAGGCTCCGCAGGACGAGCGAGCTGAACGGCCGGGTCGGGTCGGTGGAGATCATGGGACCGACCGTAGCCGTCAACGGTGACGATTCCGGTGGTTTCTTTCGACGGGCCGGTGATGATCCTTCGCTGTTTCCGGGGCACCGCGCCCCTACGGTGACCCCATGGACTGGTTGAAGAACCTTCCGGTGATCGGCCCCCTGGTGGTCCGGCTCACCGGCACGCACGCCTGGCGGTCGTACGAGCGGCTGGCGGAGGAGCACTGGAGCCGGCTCGCCGCCGCCATCACCTTCACCAGCTTCCTGTCCCTCTTCCCGCTGGTCACGGTCGCCGCCGCGATCGGTGCGGCGCTGCTCAGCAAGGGCCAGCTGGACCGGCTGGAGAAGAACCTCGGCGAGCAGGTGCCCGGCATCTCCGACCAGCTGGACATCGAGGGCCTGGTCCACAACGCCGGCACGGTCGGCCTGGTGGCCGGCGCGCTGCTGCTCTTCACCGGCATCGGCTGGGTCGGCTCGATGCGGGACTGCCTGCGGGCGGTCTGGCAGAAGGACGACGAGGACGAGGGTAACCCGGTCGTCCGCAAGGGCAAGGACGCCCTGGTGCTCTTCGGCCTCGGCGGGGTCGGCCTCGCCTCGGCCGCCGCCTCCGTCTTCGGCAGCAGCGCGGTGGGCAAGACCGCCGAGTGGCTGGGCATCCCGCGCGGCGGGGCCGGCGGGGTGCTGCTGCGGGCGGCCGCCTTCGGGGTGGGCGTGGTCGCCGCCTTCCTGCTCCTGCTGTACGTGCTGACGCTGCTGCCGGGGGTCTCGCCGGAGCGCCGCCCGCTGGTGACGGCGGCGCTCCTCTTCGCGGTCGGCTTCGAACTGCTGAAGCTGCTGCTCAGCGGGTACTTCCAGCAGGTCGCGGCGAAGAGCATGTACGGGGCCTTCGGGGTGCCGGTGGCCCTGCTGCTGTGGATCAACTTCACCGCGAAGCTGCTGCTCTACTGCGCGGCCTGGACGGCCGTGGACGCGCCCGAGGAGAGCGTCAGTCGCCGGCCGGCCGCCCCCCGCGACGACGCTGCGGCCAGCGCCGGTTGACGACGAAGCCGCCGGCCGCGATGGCCACCAGCGCCCCGCCGGCCAGCCCGAGGGCGGTGCCCACCCCGCCGGAGGACTCCTCGGCGGCGGCCGCCTTCTCGTTGTCGTGGCTCTGGGCGGGCGAGCCGAGGGAGGTGGTGTCGGCGCTCTTGGGCGGCACCAGCTCGCCGACCGGGGTGACCTTGCCGAGCGCGGCGAAGCCCCAGTCGAAGAGGTCGGCGGTCTCCTCGTAGACCTCGTTGCCGCTGCCCTCGCTCGGGTTCATCACCGTCACCAGCAGCTTCTTGTCGCCGTGCTGGGCGACGCCGGTGAAGGTGGCGCCGGCGTTGGTGGTGTTGCCGTTCTTGACCCCCGCGATGCCCTTGTACGGGGTGGCGCCGCTGGCACCGGTCATCAGGCGGTTGGTGTTCTGGATGCCGAAGGTCTCGCGCGGCTTGCCGGGCTTCTGGTCGCCGGGGAACTCGGCCGAGGCGGTGGCGCAGTACTCCCGGAAGTCCTTCTTCTGCAGCCCGGAGCGGGCGAACAGGGTCAGGTCGTACGCGCTGGAGACCTGGCCGGGGGCGTCGTAGCCGTCGGGGGAGACGACGTGGGTGTCGAGGGCCTGCAGCTCCTCGGCGTGCGCCTGCATGTCCGCGACGGTCTTCTCGATGCCGCCGTTCATCGCGGCCAGGACGTGCACCGCGTCGTTGCCGGAGCGCAGGAAGACACCCAGCCACAGGTCGTGGACGGTGTACTCGAGGTCTTCCTTGACCCCGACCAGGCTGGAGCCCTGGCCGATGTCGGCCAGCTCGGCGTCGGTGACCTTGTGGACCTGGTCCTTGGGCAGGGTGGGCAGCACGGTGTCCGCGAAGAGCATCTTGAGCGTGGAGGCCGGGGCCAGCCGCCAGTGCGCGTTGTGCGCGGCCAGCACCTCGCCGGTCTCGGCGTCGGCCACGATCCAGGACCGGCCGCTGAGGGTGGTGGGCAGCGCGGGGGCCCCGGGGCCGAGCCTGACCTGCGTCCCGGGCCGGCCGAGCAGGTTCCCGCCGACGGTGGACATCGAGGCGGGCGGCAGCGGCTGCTTCTTCGCGGTCTTCTTGCCCTTGGCGTCGGGGGCGGGCGAGGTCCCCGCACCCGGCTTCGTCCCCGGCTTCTCGTCGGCGGACGCGGGCCCTGCGGCCAGGGCGGGCAGCAGCAGCGCGGCGGAAAGGACCGTCAGCGCGGTCTTTTTGGCAGACACGCAGGTGAACGTACATCCAGTCCGGCTGGATGCCGAGCCGGACCGGGCGAACCGCCGCAACCTCCGCCGGGACAGCCCACCCCGACGCCGCCGTCCTGGGGACGGAACCGATACTGGCCCCATGAGACTCAGCCGTTCCGCCTCCTGGTTCCTGCTCGCGTTCGGAGTGTGGAGCTGGATCATCTGGATCACCTTCGTGAAAAACCTGTGGGCGGACGGCAGTGGCCTCGCCTTCGACGACGCGGGTGACCCGACCGCCTACTTCTGGGTGCACCTGACGCTGGCCATCACGTCCTTTCTCCTGGGGACGGGCGTCGGGCTGCTCGGGTTGCGCGGGGTCCGGGCGCTGCGGCGTGAATCACGATGACCGTCCTGCTGTTCGTCCTCGTGGGGCTGGCGGTCCTGGGCCTGCTGGTGCTGGTGCACCGCTGGCTGTGGGTCCGGCTGGTCCGTGACACGGGCCTCGCGGGGGCGTGGCGGACCGTGGGCACGGCCCTGACCTGGGCCCTGCCCCTGCTCTCCGTGGGCGCCCTGGTAGCGGGCCGCGCCGGCGCCCCCTTCTGGCTCCAGAAGACCCTCGCCTGGCCGGGCTACATGTGGCTGGCGGTCCTCCTGTACCTGAGCCTGGCCCTCCTGGTCGCCGAACCGGTACGAGCGCTCTGGCTCCGCCGGACCCGGGGCGCCGCCCCGGACCCCGCGCCTCAAACGCCGGCGAGGCTGGATTCGCCCTCCGGGCGAACCACCCCGCCGGCGGCGGAGGCAACCCCAGCCCCGCCGGCGTTTGAGGCGCGGGGGTCCGGGGGCGGAGC
>NZ_JBFBGK010000206.1:0-5045 GCF_040684615.1 Streptomyces sp. NPDC089919 | reverse complement strand
CGAAGCCGCCCGCCACCACGATCTTCGCGGAGGTGGTGGAGCGGGCCGCTCCGCCGTTAGAGCTTGCGAAGTCCACTGAGCACCCTTTCGAGCAGTGTCACGTCTGGCTGGCCGCCCGCGGACTGGTCGCCGCCGGGCTGGTGGATGGCGACGAGCCCGGCCTCGGCCAGGTCGGCCACGAGGATCCGGGCGACGCCCAGGGGGATGGAGAGGAGTGCGGAGATCTCGGCGACCGATTTGATCTCCTGGCAGAGCCGGCAGATCCGCTGGTGCTCGGGCAACTGCCCTTGCAGCCGGGAGGGATCGGCCGTGGTACTGACCAGCGCCTCGATGGCGAGCTGGTAGCGGGGCCGGGTCCGGCCCCCGGTCATCGCGTACGGACGCACCAGCGGGTTGCTGGCCTTGGGCGCCGGGGCCGGCTGCCGGACCTGCCGGGGCGGGCTCGGCGGAGGCATGTGGGGCGCCTGCGGCTGCTGTCCGTACCCGGGGTCCCGGTACGGGTTGTGCTCCGGCGAGAAGTTCCTGCTGGGTGCGGAGGGGAAGTTGAAGCGGTTCTGGTCGTGCCCACCCTGCGGCTGCTGTGCGCCGCCATAAGGATGTCCTCCTGGGGGTGTTGTCACGTTTCCTCCTCCGACTCCAAAACGCAGTACTCCCTGTAGAACCGCGCCACCGCACCTTAAGGTGCGATGACGCGAAACGCACTGCCTGTCTGCTAGTTGAGAAGACTTCCCTGCAGTTCGGCGCGCAGGTCCGGGGTGAGGACGCTGCCCGCACGATCCACCAGGAGGGCCATCTCGTAGCCCACGAGGCCGATGTCGCACTCGGGGTGCGCGAGCACCGCGAGCGACGAGCCGTCGGAGATCGACATGAGGAAGAGGAAGCCGCGCTCCATCTCCACCACGGTCTGGTTGACGGCGCCGCCCTCGAAGATCCGGGACGCACCGGCGGTCAGCGAGGTCAGCCCGGAAGCCACCGCGGCCAGCTGGTCGGCACGGTCGCGCGGGAACCCTTCGGACATCGCCAGAAGAAGGCCGTCGGCGGAGACCACCACGGTGTGGGACACCCCGGGGGTGTTGTCCACGAAGTTGGTGATCAACCAGTTCAGGTTCTGCGCCGCCTGGCTCATCGGGCTCACACTAACGCTCCTGGTCATAGGTGTTACTGGACTGCTCTGATCCCGCGCTGCGACCCTGCTGGACGCCGCGCCGCAGGTTGCTCAACCTGCCGCGCACGTCCTCGGGGGCACGGGAGACCTGGGGGCCGCCCTGCGGGGTCGGCTCCGCAGCACCCTCGACCAGGTTGGCCTTGGGCACCCGCCGCGGAAGACCGGAGGGGGTGACCCCGCCCGCCTTCGGGTCGCGGAGCTTGCCCGCCTGCTGCCAGCGCTCGTCGTTGCGCGAACGCCAGCCGCTGTCGGGCGCCTCGCCGAGCCCACCCGGGCCCGGCTGCTGGGCGGCCGGCTCCGCGGGGACCGGCGTGGACTCCGCTTCTTGCTGTGCGGGCTGCCACTGCTGCTGGCCGCCACGGCGCGGGAGACCCGCTCCGGTCATCTCGTGACCGGTGCCGGCGGCGGTGCCCGAACGGTCGAAGCCTACGCGGTCCGGGGCCTGTTCGGCACCGGCCTGAGATTCCGATTCGGTCCCGTAAGGAGCCTGGTAGCCGCCCTGGTAGGCATTCTGGCCGGGCCAGTCACCCTGGTGGGGCTGGGGAGCGTAGCCGCCGTCGTACCCCTGGCCGGCGGCCTGGGGGTCCTGGTAGCCGGACTCCGGATAGCCGGAAGCGGGCTGGCCGTAGGCCTCGTAGCCGGCTTCCGGACGGGCCTGGTAGCCGGACTCCTGGTGCTCGTACGAGGCCTCGTAGGCGGCCGGGTCCTGGTAGCCGGAGGCGTAGCCCTCCTGCGCGTACCCGCCCTCCGGTTCGCCCTGGTACTGCTCGTACCCGTGCTCCGGCTGGGGCTCCTGGTAGGGCTCGGCCGGCGCGGTGGCTCCGGCGCCCGGTGCGGGGTAGCCGCCCTCGGCGGGGTAGGCCACCTGCTCGGCCAGCGCCGCGCGGCGCTCGTCCCGGCCCAGCGAGCGGTTCACCGGGTCAAGGTCGTCGCCCTCGCCCTGGTCGGAGTACCGCGAGTCGTCGAAGCCGAGTTCCGCCGCGGTGCGCAGCGGGGCGCTCTCGTAGGACTGCTGCTCCGGGATGATCGAGGAGACGGTGAAGTCGTCGTTCTCGAAGCCGCCGCCGGCCTCGCCGCCGCCACCGTGGGTGATGGCGTCCGGGAGCATGACCAGCGAGGTGGTGCCGGCCTGCTCGCCCGAGGGACGCAGCTGGACCCGGATGCCGTGCCGGTCGGACAGCCGGCCGACCACGAACAGGCCCATGCGCTGGGAGATCGCGGCGTCCACGGTCGGCGGGTTGGCCAGCTTGTGGTTGATGTCCGCGAAGTCCTCGGCGGTGAGGCCGATGCCCTTGTCGTGGATCTCGACCATCACGCGGCCGTCGGGCAGCCGGGTCGCGGTGACCCGGACCTTGGTCTGCGGGGAGGAGAAGGTGGTGGCGTTCTCCAGCAGCTCGGCGAGCAGGTGCACGAGGTCGGTCACGGCCTGGCCGTGGATGTCGGCCTCCGGGACGCCCGAGAGCTCGATGCGCTCGTACTGCTCCACCTCGGAGGAGGCGGCGCGCAGCACGTCGACCAGCGGCACCGGCTGGTCCCAGCGGCGGCCCGGCTCCTCGCCCGCGAGGACGAGCAGGTTCTCGCCGTTGCGGCGCATGCGGGTGGCCAGGTGGTCCAGGCGGAAGAGGTTCTCCAGCTGGTCCGGGTCGGCCTCGTTGTTCTCCAGGTCGGTGATCAGGGTCAGCTGGCCCTCGATCAGCGACTGGTTGCGCCGGGAGAGGTTCGTGAAGATCGCGTTGACGTTCCCTCGCAGGAGCGCCTGCTCGGCGGCGAGCCGGACGGCTTCGCGGTGCACCTGGTCGAAGGCGCGGGCGACCTCGCCGATCTCGTCCTGGGAGTCGATCGGGATGGGCTCCACGCGGGTGTCGACCCGGCCGGGCTCGGTGCGGGAGAGCTGGTCGACCAGCGCCGGCAGGCGCTGCTCGGCGATGTCGAAGGCGGCGGAGCGCAGTCGGCGCATCGAGCGGCCCATCTGGCGGGCCATGAGGCCGGCGAAGACGAAGGCGGCGAGCAGCGAGACGACCACGATGAGGCCGTTGACGATGGCGTCGGAGCGCGCGTCGTCGGCGATCACGACGGCCTCGTCCACGGCCTTGGCGACGAGCTGGTTCTCGATCTCGCTGTAGGCGTCGAACTTGGCGGTGGCACCGGCCTGCCAGAAGACGGCGTTGGTGCCCTTCTTGGCGAGGTCCGAGGGGTCCTCGCCGCTGGCTATCGCCTCGGTCATGCCCTCGAGCGGGGAGCCGTTGACCACCGGCGGGGCCACGAACGGCCGGCCGGCGGCGTCGGCGTCGGTCTTGGCGTCCCGGAGCTTCTGCGCGCCCTCGTCGGACTTGCGCTGCATGACGGCCTTGAGGTTGGCCGTGTCCTGCTCGGTACCGGCGGAGACGTACTCGCTCTGCGCGATCTCCTCCAGATATGCGTACGAGGAGAAGGCAACCAACTGGGCCGCGTGCACGTCCTTGTCGGTGCTGGGGCGGACGAGGAGGTGGGTGCCGATGGAGCGCTGCAGCGACCCGGCCGCCTTGGCCAGCTCGATCGCGTAGACCATGCGGCCGTAGGACGTGATGTTGCCGGTGCCGAGGCCGAGCTCGTTGGAGAACTGCATGAGGTAGTGCTGGACCAGCACGTACCCCTCTTCGGTGGGCACCGGGCCCGGCCGCTGGGGCAGGCTCTTCTTCGCGGTCTCGATCTTCTTCTGGTACGCCGTCTTGCGGATCGCCTCGAGCTTGGGCTCCTCGTCGCGGAAGAGCTTGAGGCGGCGCTCGAGGCCCTGCTTGGCCGGCATGCCCTTGACGGCCTCGTCGAACTTGGCCTTGGCGGCGTCGGTGTCGGCGTAGGCCTTGGTCACCACGTCGTTGGCGCCCTTGCCGCTCAGCAGCGGCTCGGCGGTGAGGTCGCGTTCGTTGAGCAGCGCCTGGCCGTACTCGGAGGCGGCCTGCACGATGCGCGCGGTCTTCTCGGCGTCCTTGGCCTCGGTCCAGGTGTCGATGGACCCCTTGACCTGGAAGCCGCCCATGACCAGGCCGACGAGGGCGGGCACGAGCAGGATCGCGTTCAGACGCGTGGGGACGCGCCAGTTGCGCGGCGAGAACCGGCTCTGGCTGCCCGTGGCCGCGGGCGCGGCGTCCGGCAGGTCCGGGGCGGACACGGCGGCCGCGCGCTGCGGCGGGGTGAAGTTGCCCCGCGCAGGTTCCTCCGCGGGGCTCTCGTTGCTTCGCCTCACTCGACCAACAACCTCTCGGCGGCGCTACTAGCTAGTTCGTTGAATTCCAGCACGGTTAACGGCCGTGTTCCAAACAGTTGAAACCGGCCGATTCCAGCAGCGCCGCTCTCGCATAAGTCGGACATAAGGAGCGAGCGCCGCCAAAAAGCCGGGTCGATGTGAGCACAGCGGCACCGGCCGGATGCGTGCGGTGGCCAACCAGGGGCAATTCTCTGTCGAAACGTTATGAACGAAGCGGCGGGCCGTGTCAAAGGACACAGCCCGCCGCCCAGTTCGCCGATTCCGGTCCGGCCGGAACCGCGAGTAACTACTTCAAACGCGCCATGAGGGCGTGTTCCACCAGGGTGATGAGTGCGGACTTGGCGTCTGCGCGGTGGCGGGCGTCGGTGGTGATGATGGGTGCGTCGGGGCCGATCTGCAGGGCCTCGCGGACCTCTTCGGGGGTGTAGGGCTGGTGTCCGTCGAAGCCGTTGAGGGCGATGACGAAGGGGAGGCCCGAGTTCTCGAAGTAGTCGACGGCGGGGAAGCAGTCGGCGAGCCGGCGGGTGTCGACGAGGACCACCGCGCCGATGGCGCCGCGGACGAGGTCGTCCCACATGAACCAGAAGCGGTCCTGTCCGGGGGTGCCGAACAGGTAGAGGATGAGGTCCTGGTCGA
>NZ_JBFBGK010000205.1:0-5129 GCF_040684615.1 Streptomyces sp. NPDC089919 | reverse complement strand
CTCCGCCCCCGGACCCCGCGCCTCAAACTCCCCCAGCTACCGCTGGGAGGTGCCCCCAGCGAGGCTGAGATGGCCCCGGCGCGGCCGGACGCAAAGGGCGGGCCGGGCGGCGGGCGGGGTCGGGGGTGCGGCCGGTGTGTGAGGGTGGGGGGGTGCGGATATTGGTGGTGGAGGACGAGCGCGGGCTGGCCGAAGCCCTGCGGCGCGGGCTCGGCGCCGAGGGCCACTGGGTCGACCTGGCCCACGACGGCCAGCAGGGCCTCGCGATGGCCCGTACCGCCGGCCCCTACGACGCCGTCGTGCTCGACGTCATGCTCCCCGGACTCACCGGGTACGAGATCTGCGCCCGCCTCCGCGCCGACGGCGACCCCGTGCCCGTGCTGCTGCTGACCGCCCTGGACGGCGAGTACGACGAGGCCGAGGGCCTGGACGCGGGCGCCGACGACTACCTGACCAAGCCGTTCTCCTTCGTGGTCCTCGCGGCCCGGCTCCGCGCCCTGCGCCGCCGCGCCGCGGCCGGCGGCCCGGCGCCCGCCGCCGTCCTCCAGGCCGGCGACCTGGTCCTCGACAAGGCCGCCCGGCGCTGCCGCCGCGGCGACCGGGAGATCGAGCTGACCGCCCGCGAACTCGGCGTGCTGGCCTGCCTGATGGCCGCCCCCGGCGCCGCCGTCGCCAAGCGGGACATCCTCGACGAGGTCTGGGACTCCCCCGCCGGCATCGACCCGAACATCGTCGAGGTGTACGTCTCCTCGCTGCGCAAGAAGGTCGACGCCCCCTTCGGCCGCCGCTCCATCCGCACCGTCCACGGCCTCGGCTACCGCCTCGCGCCGGACGACGCCTAGCACCGTGCGCCGGACGAAGCGCAGCACGAAGCGCAGGACGACGCGCCGGCCCCGGGCCGGCCTCCGGACCCGCGCCGCGCTGGCCGCCGCGGTGGTGACGGCGGTCGTCCTCGGCGTGGGCGGACTGTGGCTGTACGGGCTGCTGCGGGCCAACCTCCTGGACAACACCACCGACCGCACCGAGCTGGCCGCCCGCAAGGCCGCCGCCCGGCTGGACGCGGCCGGCGCCCTGCCGGCCCGGCTGCCCTCGCCCGAGGGCGGGGTGGACCTGGTCTTCGTCACCGACCGGTCCGGCGCCGTCCTGGCCAGCAGCGCCCCCGACGCCACCGCCGCCGGACCCGCGGCGGCCGGTTTCGCCGCGCTGCGCCCCCGCCCCGGTTCGGACACCGCCGCCGCGGTGCTGCCGCCGCTGCGCTCCGGCGGCGAGCGGCGCGCCGCGGTGGTGGTGACCGCGCGCACCCCGGCGGGCGAGCCCCGCTCGGTCTACGCCATGACCGTGCTCGGGGACGTGGACGGCGCCACCCGCGCGGTGGCGCTGGGCCTGCTGGCCGGTGCCCCGCCGCTGATCCTGCTCGCCGCCGCGCTGGCCCGGGCGGCCACCGGGCACGCGCTGCGGCCGGTCACCGCCATCCGCACCGCCCTGGCCGCGGTGACCGCGAACGAGCTGGGCCGCCGGGTGCCCGACCCGGGCGGCGCGGACGAGATCGCCGCCCTGGCCCGGACCGTCAACGCCACCCTGGAGCGGCTGGAGCGGGCCGACGCCCGGCAGCGCCGGTTCACCGCCGACGCCTCCCACGAGCTGCGCAACCCGCTGGCCGCGGTCCGGTCCCGGCTGGAGGTGGCGCTGGCGGACCCCGACCGGGAGTCGGTGCGGGCCGCGCTGGCGGACACCGAGCGGCTCCAGCGGATCGCGGCCGACCTGCTGCTGCTGGCCCGGCTGGACGGCGGGGCGCCGCAGGCCGCGGAGCCGGTGGACCTGGCGCTGCTGGCCGCCGAGGACCTGGCCCGCCGCCCGGCCCCGCGGGTGCCGGTACGGCTCGCCGCGGACGCGCCCGTACCGGCGTACGGCAACCCGGACCGGCTGGCCCGGCTGCTGGCCAACACGGTGGACAACGCGCTGCGGCACGCCCGGACCGAGGTCCGGGTCAGGGCGGTGGCCGGGCCCGGCGGGAGCGCCGTGCTGGAGGTGGCCGACGACGGCCCGGGCATCGGGCCGGCCGACCGGGAGCGGGTCTTCGAGCGGTTCGTCCGGCTGGACGCGGCCCGGGCCCGGGAGGGCGGCGGGAGCGGGCTGGGGCTGGCCATCGCCCGGGAGATCGCGGCCGCCCACGGCGGCACCCTGACCGCGGACGGCGCCCCCGGCGGCGGCGCCCGGCTCACCCTGCGGCTGCCGGCCCGGCGCGCCGGCGAGCGGCCCGCGCCCTGAGGCCCCGAGGCCCCGAGGCCCCGAGGCCCCGAGGCCCCGAGGCTCCGAGGCTCCGAGGCTCCGAGGTCCTGAACGCGTCTTCAGGACCTTCAGGATCCGCTCAGCGGCGCCCGCCGAGCATCGGGAGGCATGAGCGCCCACCGCAAGCACCCCCGGACCGTCCGGAGCGCCCGCCGCTCCCGCCGCCGTCGCCCGCGCCGGACCGGTCGGGCGCTGCTGACCGCGGCCGCCGTGCTGGTCGCGGCCCTGGGCGGGGCGGCCTGGTACCTGTACGAGGACCTGGCCGGCACCATCGGCAGCTCGAAGGCGCTGGAGGGGGCGGCGAGGTCCACCGGCGGGGCGACGAACATCCTGCTCATGGGCCTGGACAGCCGGAAGGACCAGGAGGGCCGGGACCTGCCCGAGGCGGTCCTCGACAAGCTGCACGCCGGCAGCTCGGAGATCGGCGGCTACAACGCCAACACCCTGATCCTGCTGCACGTCCCCGCCGACGGCGGCCGGGCGAGGGCCTTCTCGATCCCGCGCGACGACTTCGTCGACATCCCGGGTCACGGCAAGGACAAGATCAAGAAGGCCTACGGCCTGGCGAAGGCGGACCGCGAGGAGACCTTGAGCGGTCAGGGCGTCAAGGACCCCCGCCGGCTCGAGCGGGAGGGCCGGGAGGCGGGCCGCAAGGCGCAGATCGAGACCGTGACGCGCTTCCTCGGGGTGCCGGTGGACCACTTCGCCGAGCTGAACCTGGCCGGCTTCTACCACCTGGCCGACGCCCTGGGCGGGGTCCCGGTGTGCCTGAACCACGCGGTGAAGGACAGGTACTCCGGGGCGGACTTCCCGGCCGGCCGGCAGATGCTGGACGGGCAGCAGGCGCTGGCCTTCGTCCGCCAGCGGCACGGCCTGACCATGGGGGATCTGGACCGGACCCGGCGCCAGCAGGCCTTCCTGGCCGGGGCCCGGTACGAGCTGGACCGGGCCGGGACCTTCACCGACCCGGTGAAGCTGCTGCGGCTGCTGGACACCGCCAAGAAGGACCTGGTCACCGACGAGGGCTGGGACCTGCTGTCGTTCGTCCGGCAGGCGAAGAACCTCTCCGGCGGCAAGGTGGACTTTGTGACACTCCCCATCAAGGGCTTCGCGAGGAACCATGGGGAGGACATCAACGTCGTTGATGATATGAAGATAAAGCGCCTCATAGCCGAGCAGATCGGGCCGGAGTCCGCTGCGAGCCCGGCCGCCACGGCCACCCCGGGCCACCCGTCCGCCCCCTCGGCCGGCGGGCAGCGGAGTGCGGGCGGGGGCGGGAACGGAAGCAGCGGGAGCACCGCCATCGACGGCGGCGGCGTCCCGTGCGTGGACTGACCCCCCTGACGGTGGCGGGCGCCAAGCGGCGCACCGAGGCGCTGCTGCTGGCCTTCGTCGTGCTGATCACGGTCGGCGGGCACGCGAGCGTGGGCCTGTCGATGACCGGGCACCTGCCGGACAACATCTCCGGCTTCGCGGTGAGCATGACCCTGCTCGCCCTGGTCGGCCACCTCGCGGTGCGGCGGTTCGCGGCGTACGCGGACCCGCTGATCCTGCCGCTGACGCTGCTGCTGTCGGGGATCGGGCTGGTGCTGCTGGCCCGGCTGGACACCACGTACGTCGAGCGCTGGCCCAAGGCGGGGGTGACCGCGCCGAACCAGCTGATGTGGACGGTGGTCGGGGCCGCGATCTGCATCGGCGTGCTGATGGCGCTGCGGGACCACCGGCTGCTCCAGCGGTTCATCTACATCACCATGCTGGTGGCTCTGGTGCTGCTGATCGCGCCGATCTTCTTCGGTGCGGACATGTACGGCGCCAAGCGGTGGATCACCATCGGCGGGCAGTCGCTGCAGCCGGGCGAGTTCGTGAAGATCATGATCGCGGTCTTCTTCGCGGGGTACCTGGTCATGCACCGGGACTCGCTCTCGCTGACCGGGCGCAAGGTCCTCGGCGTCCGGCTGCCGCCGATGCGCCAGCTGGGGCCGCTGGTGACGGTCTGGGTGGTCTCGCTGCTGGTGCTCGTCTTCGAGCGGGACCTCGGCACCTCGCTGATCTTCTTCGGGGTGTTCGTGGTGATGCTGTACGTCGCCACCGAGCGCACCAGCTGGATCGTCTGCGGCCTGCTGATGGCGGCGGTCGGGGCCTTCGTGGTCGGTTCGACGGAACCGCACGTCAAGGGGCGGGTGGCGGCCTGGCTGAACCCGCTGGCGATCTACCTGCCGGAGGACCAGCGGCCGCCGGGCCTGATCTCGGAGCAGTCGGCGCAGGCGCTGTTCAGCTTCGGCAGCGGCGGGATGACGGGGACGGGGCTGGGGCAGGGCCACCCCGAGCTGATCGGCTTCGCCGGGCGCAGCGACTTCATCCTGACCACGGTCGGCGAGGAGCTGGGGCTGGCCGGGGTGATGGTGGTCCTGGTCCTGTACGCGCTGCTGGCCCAGCGGGGGCTGCGGATGGCGCTGGGCGCGCGGGACCCCTTCGGCAAGCTGCTGGCCGTCGGACTGGCCTCGGCGCTGGCGCTCCAGGTCTTCGTGGTGGCCGGCGGCGTCACGGGCCTCATCCCCCTGACCGGCAAGGCGCTCCCCTTCCTGGCGAAGGGCGGCTCGTCCCTGGTGGCCAACTGGATCATGGTCGCCCTGATGCTCCGCATCTCCGACAGCGCCGAACGCCACCGCGAAGCCACCGCCGCCCCTCCGCCGGACCCCCCTCTCCCCGGGGCGCAGCCCCCCGTACCCAGCCCCGCCGGCGCTTGAGGCGACCGTCGCGCCTACCAGCCTCGCCGGCGTTTGAGGCGCGGGGTCCGGGGCGGAGCCCCGCCGTCCCCGTACCAGCCCCGCCGGCGATTG
>NZ_JBFBGK010000204.1:0-5276 GCF_040684615.1 Streptomyces sp. NPDC089919 | reverse complement strand
GCTCCGCGCAGCGGCCGGGCGCGGGCCCGGAACCCGCGCCTCAATCGCCGGCGGGGCTGGAGTTGTCCCCGGCGGGGCCGTGCCAAAGGGTGGGCCGGGCCCAGGTTTCGGGGCGCCGCCCCGGACCCCGCGCCTCAAACTCCCCCAGCTACCGCTGGGAGGTGCCCCCAGCGAGGCTGGAGTTGTCCCCGGCGGGGCCGTGCCAAAGGGTGAGCCGGGCCCAGGCGTCGGGGCGCCGCCCCGGACCCCGCGCCTCAAACTCCCCCAGCTACCGCTGGGAGGTGCCCCCAGCGAGGCTGGATTCGCCACTCCACCGGCCAAGCGGGACGCGGTGGCGGTCGCGGGTCGGGGGCTGGACGGGGGGGCTGTTACACAACCTATGGGTGTCCGTGCGTTCGTCGAGGTCTGGACCGCACAGCCTCGTGACAACGCCTCCGTACCTTCGAATCCGTAAGCAGGAGCGGTCGGCAGGAACGGAACGGAGGCGGTCTGAGATGGCGCACGGCGAGGTACTCGAGTTCGAAGAGTACGTACGTACCCGTCAGGACGCGCTGCTGCGCAGCGCCCGTCGCCTGGTCCCGGACCCGGTCGACGCCCAGGACCTGCTGCAGACCGCGCTGGTCCGTACGTACGGCCGCTGGGACGGCATCGCCGACAAGTCCCTGGCCGACGCCTACCTCCGCCGCGTCATGATCAACACCCGCACCGAGTGGTGGCGCGCCCGCAAGCTCGAAGAGGTCCCCACCGAGCAGCTGCCGGACGCCAGCGTCGAGGACGGCGCCGAGCAGCGCGCCGACCGCGCCCTGCTGATGGACATCCTCCGGGTGCTCGCGCCCAAGCAGCGCAGTGTGGTCGTGCTGCGACACTGGGAGCAGATGAGCACCGAGGAGACGGCCGCGGCGCTCGGGATGTCGGCAGGGACCGTGAAGAGCACACTGCACCGCGCGCTGGCCCGGCTCCGCCAGGAGCTGGAGAGCCGTAACCTCGACATGCGCGCCCTGGAGCGGGGCGACCACTACGAGGGGCGGGAGCGTTGCGCGGCCTGAGTGGCAGAGGCCCCGACCGGGGGCCGCTCACACTGGTGTCGGCGGGGACGGTCGTCCTCGCCGGCTCCGTGCTGTTCATGGCCGCCGGCTGCAGCTCCGGCGGCACCGGCTTCAAGGACGAGGGCCCGGCCGCCTCCGAGTCGGTGGCCCAGTCCGTGCCGACCCCCAGGACCAGCCCCACCCCCACCCTCAAGAAGGTGGACGCGGTGGCGCTGGTCCGCGCCGATCCCAAGGTCAGCGCGCAGCTCAAGCGTGACCTGAAGCCCTGCGTCGGCAAGCAGTACCCGGTCGACGTGACGTACGGCAAGGTCACCGGCAACGCCTCCGACGACGTCATCGTCAACGTCCTCTCCTGCGCCGACGCGATCGGCGTGGGCTCTTTCGTGTACCGGCTCGAGGGCGACAAGTACGCGAACGTCTTCGCGACGGAGGAGCCGCCGACCTACGCCGAGGTGGACCGGGGCGACCTCGTGCTGACCCGGGAGGTCTACGGCAAGAGCGACTCCATCGCCTACCCGTCGGGCCAGGACGTGATCACCTACCGCTGGGTCGGGGAGAAGTTCGTCGAGCACGACCGGGTGCACACCGATTTCAGCAACACGGCCGACGGCGGCGGTCAGCCCGCCCCGGCCATCACGTCGAAGGGCTGAGAACTCCGATGGCCGAGACCCATGTGCTGTTCGTGGAGGACGACGACGTCATCCGGGAGGCCACCACCCTCGCGCTGGAGCGGGACGGCTTCGTCGTCACCGCCCGGCCCGACGGCCTGTCGGGCCTGGAGTCCTTCCGCGAGAACCGCCCCGACATCGCACTGCTGGACGTGATGGTGCCGGGGATGGACGGCGTGAGCCTGTGCCGCCGGATCCGCGACGAGTCGACCGTCCCGGTGATCATGCTGTCCGCGCGGGCGGACTCGATCGACGTGGTGCTGGGCCTGGAGGCGGGCGCGGACGACTACGTCACCAAGCCCTTCGACGGCTCCGTGCTGGTGGCCCGGATCCGGGCGGTGCTGCGCCGGTTCGGGCACGCCGGCTCCGGCGGTCCGGCCGAGGAGGAGCTGGGCGGCGAGCGCGGGGTGCTGACCTTCGGCGAGCTGGAGGTCGACACCGAGGGCATGGAGGTCCGCCGGGGCGGGGCGCCGGTGGCGCTCACCCCGACCGAGATGCGGCTGCTGCTGGAGTTCTCCTCGGCGCCCGGCACCGTGCTCTCCCGCGACCGGCTGCTGGAGCGGGTCTGGGACTACGACTGGGGCGGCGACACCCGGGTCGTGGACGTCCACGTGCAGCGGCTGCGCACCAAGATCGGGCAGGACCGGATCGAGACGGTCCGGGGCTTCGGATACAAGCTCAAGGCATGAAGCGGTTCACCCTGCGCACGGGCATCCGCTGGAAGATCAGTATCGCCATCGCCACCGTGGGCGCCCTGGTCGCGGTCGCCCTCAGTCTGGTGGTGCACAACGCCGCCCGGGTCTCGATGCTCCAGAACGCCCGCGAGGTGCAGATGGAGCGGATCGGCTTCATCTCGAAGAACGCCGAGGTCACCAAGAAGCCCCCGCTGGGCGCCAAGCTGAACGACCCCGACCTGCCGCGGGAGCTGCGCGACCGGGTCCGGGGCGGCCGGCGCGGCTCGTTCGTGCAGGAGCACGACGGCAAGGCCCCGGAGGTCTGGGCGGCGGTGCCGCTGGGCAACGGCCAGGTCCTGTCGGTGCACAACTCCTTCCAGGCCAACGCCAACCTCATGGAGGCCCTGGACGAGGCGCTGTGGGTGGGCTCGCTGGTGGCGATCGTGGCCGGCTCGGCGCTGGGCGTGCTCATCGGCGGCCAGATCTCGCGGCGGCTGCGCAAGGCGGCGAACGCGGCCGGCAAGGTCGCCCAGGGTGATCCCGGCGTGCGAGTGCGGGACGCGGTCGGGGGCGTCGTCCGCGACGAGACCGACGACCTGGCGCGGGCGGTGGACGCGATGGCGGACGCCCTCCAGCAGCGGCTGGAGGCCGAGCGGCGGGTCACCGCCGACATCGCGCACGAGCTGCGCACCCCGGTGACGGGGCTGCTGACGGCGGCCGAGCTGCTGCCGCCGGGCCGGCCGACCGAGCTGGTGCGGGACCGGGCGCAGGCGATGCGGGTGCTGGTGGAGGACGTGCTGGAGGTGGCCCGGCTGGACAGCGCGTCCGAGCGGGCCGAGCTCCAGGACCTGCGGCTGGGCGAGTTCGTCTCGCGGCGGGTGGCCTCGCTGATGCCGGAGGCCACGGTGCGGATCGTGGCCGACGAGATCGTGAGCACGGACCCGCGCCGGCTGGAGCGGATCCTGGGCAACCTGCTCGCCAACGCGGCCCGGTACGGCCGGCCGCCGATCGAGGTGGACGTCGAGGGCCGGGTGGTCCGGGTGCGCGACCACGGCCCCGGTTTCCCCGAGGCGCTGCTCCAGGAGGGCCCGAGCCGTTTCCGTACCGGTTCCTCGGACCGGGCCGGGGTGGGCCACGGGCTGGGCCTGACCATCGCGGCGGGCCAGGCGCGGGTCCTGGGCGCCCGCCTGACCTTCCGCAACGTCGCGGCCCCGGGCGGGATCGAGCGCGAGGGCGCCAGCGCCGGCGCCGTGGCCGTCCTCTGGCTCCCCGAGCACGCCCCGACCGCCACCGGCAGCTTCCCGATCATCCAACTCCCCCACTGAGCCGCGCCGGCTCCCCCGCCCCCGTCGTACGGGGGAGCCGGCGCGGGGTCACCAGGTCTTGCCGGCCTGTTCGCGGATGGTGCGGTTGATGCGGTTGAAGAAGTTGGTCAGGGCTATCTCCAGGGTGAGGGCGGCGAGCTGCTGCTCGTCGAAGTGGGCGGCGGCCGCGTCCCAGATCTCGTCGGTGACGCCGGCCTCGCCGTCCTGGATGCGGGTGGCGGCCTCGGTGAAGGCGAGGGCGGCCCGCTCGGCCTCGGTGTAGAAGGGCGTCTCGCGCCAGGTGACGACGTTGAACAGCCGCTCGTCGGTCTCGCCCTGCTTGCGGGCCGAGGCGTAGCCGCCGTAGACGCAGGGGCTGCAGCCGTTGATCTGGCTGGCCCGCAGGTGGACCAGCTCCAGCAGGCGCGGCTCGACGCCGCCGGCGTGGATCGCCTTGAAGAGGTGCTGGACGGCCGTGGTCACGTCGGCGTTCCCGGGGCTCTTGATGCGTGCTTCCATCGGTACTGCTCCTCGATCGGTTACCTGTGCCCTGCCGGGCCCGTCATCCCCCATGACGGAGCGGATCTTCGGGAGGTAACGAGATGTCCGACAGCACCGCCGCCGACCCGGTGGCCGAGGAGTTCCAGGCCCAGCGGGAGCGGCTGCGCGCGGTGGCGTACCGGATGCTGGGCTCGCACGCCGACGCCGAGGACGTGGTGCAGGAGGCGTGGCTGCGGCTCGCCCGGCAGGACGCGGGGCGCCCGGACAACCTGGCCGGCTGGCTGACCACGGTGGTCGGCCGGCTCAGCCTGGACGTGCTGCGCGCGCGGCGGGCCCGGCCGGAGGCAGCCTTCGACGACCGGGTACCGGAGCTGCTGGTGACGGTGGACCGGGCGCCGGGGCCGGCGGAGGAGAGCGCGCTGGGGGATGCGGTGGGGCTGGCGCTGCTGGTCGTACTGGAGTCGCTGGGGCCGGCGGAACGGCTGGCGTTCGTGCTGCACGACCTCTTCGCGGTGCCGTTCGAGGAGATCGGGCGGATCCTCGGCAAGTCCACCGCCGCCGCCAAGATGCTGGCCAGCCGGGCCCGGCGGAAGGTGCGGTCGGTGGAGCGGCCGGCGGTGGCCGGTCCGGAGCAGCGGGAGGTGGTCCGGGCCTTCCTGGCGGCGGCCCGCCGCGGTGACTTCGAGGGGCTGCTGCGGGTGCTGCACCCGGACGTGGAGCTGACGGTGGACGGGCCCGAGGGCCGGGTGGTGGTGCTGGGCGCCACCAAGGTCGCGGCCGGCGCCCGGCTGGCGGCCGCCTCGGGGGCCCCGGAGCGGGCCCGGGCGGTGCTGGTGGGCGGCCGGCCCGGGGTGGTGGCCTGGACCCCGGCGGGCGTGCCGCGGTCGCTGGTCACCTGCACGGTGGTGGACGGCCTGATCACCGGGATCGCGATCGTCACGGACCCGGCCCGGCTGGCCGCGCTGGACCTGCCGTTCCCGGAGTGACCCGTCGGCCGGGGGCCCGCGTAGGCACGGGCGTCTGCTCACCATCGGATGAGAGGATGACCGCTTCGTTCTCCTCGGAACCAAAGGTCTTGTTGGT
>NZ_JBFBGK010000203.1:0-5403 GCF_040684615.1 Streptomyces sp. NPDC089919 | reverse complement strand
GTCCACGGCGTCCACGGCGTCCACGGCGTCCACGGCGTCCACGGCGTCCACGGCGTCCACGGCGTCCACGGCGTCCACGGCGTCCACGGCGTCCACGGCGTCCACGGCGTCCATGGCACCCACGGTGTCCACGGCGCCCAAGGCACCCCCCGGCGCCCGCGGCGCCCGCCACTCTCCCGGCACCCCCGGGCGCCCGGCATCTGCGTCATCCAGCACGCGTCCGGCATCCGACACGCCTCCGGTAACGCGTGTAACCTGATATGAGGCCGTCAGGGGCCGAGGGGACGAGGTAGCACGCATGAGCAAGGAGCCGACCGCGCCGAGCGCCGTCACGAGCGCGGACGTCGCGCGGCTGGCGGGGGTGTCGCGGGCGACCGTGTCCTTCGTCCTCAACAACACGCAGGCGCACCGCGTCAGCGAGGCCACCCGCGCCCGGGTGCAGGAGGCGGCCCAGCAGCTGGGCTACGTACCGCACGCCGCCGCCCGGTCCCTGCGCGCCGGCCGCAGCAATCTCGTCCTCATGCCGGCATCGGTCTCGGCAGCCGGGCAGCTGGTCGCCGCCTGGGTCGACGACCTGGAGAGCGAACTGGAACGCCACGGCTACGTCCTGGTCCTGCACGCCGGGCGGTTCGCCGACGAGGTGACCGCCGCCCGGGCCTGGGCCGAGCTGCGCCCGGTGGCCGTGCTGGCCCTGGACGGCGACCGGATGTCCGGACGGGCCGTGGAGGTGCTGACCCGCGCGGGGGTGCGCGGGGTGGTGGCCTTCGGCGCCTACCAGCTGCCCGGTGCCTTCACGATCGGCCTCGACCAGGCGGCCATCGGCGCGCTCGCCGCACGCCACCTCATCGACCGGCGCCGGAACACCATCGGTGTGGTCATGCCGCAGGAGCGCGGCCTGGACACCATCGCCCGGCCGCGCCTCGAGGGCGCCGAGCGGACCGCAGGGCGCAGCTCGGCCACCGTCACCCCGCTGGACCTCTCCTTCAGCCACGAATCCGCCGCTGAAGTCGCCGCCCAGGTCCGTCGGTTGAGGATCGACGGCGTGTTCGCCTACAACGACGAGTACGCCGCCCTGCTGGTGCACGCCCTTCGTGCGGCGCGGCTCCGGGTGCCCGCGGACGTCTGCGTCATCGGCTGTGACGACCTGGTCCTGTCCGCCCTCCAGCAGCCGCCGCTGACGTCCGTCCGGCTCGAACTCCCCACCCCCGCGCAGGTGGCCGACGCCCTGCACATCCTGATCGAGGGCGGCACGCCGCCGGTCGTGCAGCCGGTGGAGCCGGTCCTGGTGCAGCGCATGTCCACCTGACGCGATGGCTGTGACGCTCCGTCAGCCTGTGCGGCTCGTCGGCTCGTCGGTCCGTCAGGCCACCCACCGACGGGCGGCCTGACGGTCCAGCAGCGGTGCGAAGGCCCGCGGGGCACGGGCGCCGGTTCAGGCCTCCAGGTGGCGGGCGAGGAAGGCGACGCTGCCGGTGACGATCGGGGTCACGTCGGGTGCGCCGAGGAAGATGTGGTCGGCGTCCGGCACCGGCTGCAGTTCCACCTCGCCGCCGGCCTTCCGCAGGGCCTCGGCCAGGATCTCGCTCTGGCCGTAGGGCAGCAGACTGTCGGCCGTCCCGTGCACGAGGAGGAACGGCGGCGGTGTGGCGGGGCCCGCATAGGTGACCGGGCTCGCGGCCCGGGCCAGTTCCGGCCGCTGTTCGGCGGTGCCGCCCAGCAGGGCGTCGAAGGGGTCGGGGTAGGAGGTGCCGTCCGGCAGCGGCGGCATCGGCAGCGGGTGCGCCAGCAGCGCGCCGAGGTCCGTGGCCGGGTACCAGGCGACGACGGCCCGCACCGTGCTCGCCTCGCCGCGGACGCCGACGGCGCCTTCCAGGGCGGCGCCCTCCGCGGTGTCCGGTCCGGCGAGCCCGGCCAGGGCGGCCAGGTGGCCGCCGGCCGATTCGCCCATGACGCCGATCCGGTCCGGGTCGATGCCCAGCTCGGCGGCGAACCGCCGGACGTACCGGACGGCCGCCTTCACGTCGTGCAACTGCGCCGGGAAGGGCGCTTCAAGGCTGTGCCGGTAGTCGACGGAGACCAGGGCGAGCCCGGCACCCAGCACCGCGCCGTGCAGCAGCTCGACCGGCACGGTCGGCGGCGGGTAGCGGCGGTCGCCCTCCAGCCAGCCGCCCCCGTGGATCCACACGACGGCGGCCACCGGCCCCTCGGCCGCGGGGACGTGGACGTCGAGCAGGCAGGGCCGGTACCCGGCGGTGGCCGCGTAGGTGAGCCCGTCGTGGTGGCGGACCCCGTTCGCGTCGGTGCGCGGCGGACCGGGGGCGCGGAAGGCCGGCGGGGGCCAACCGGAATCGGGGACCGCGGGCGGCTGTGCGGCCGGGGCCTCGAGGGAGGGTGAGTGCGTCATGTCCGCCTCTTTCTGATGGGAGGTGCACGGCCGTGGGCCGGGTGCGGGCGTTCCGGCCCCCACCGGCCCACGGCCCGTCGACCGGACCGGCGGGATTCGGTATTCGGGATTTTGATGCCCTATGTCCGGAATCCCTTGCGATCACGTCCCGGTCCGACCTAGTGTTGTTACACGTGTAACACACTCTGTGCGACGCAGTAAACGTCTCCGACGTGATCGATGGGTTGGTGTACCCCGCCGTGGGTTACACGAGACACCTCGACACCGCGCCGCACTTCGCACCGGAGAGTCGCCATGACCGGCCCCACGCTTTCCCCCACCCTGCCCCGCTCCCGCCCACCCGCCGCGGGCACGGCCACCCCGCCCGGGGCCCCAGCCGTCCCGCTCCCCGCGCTCCCGCCGCCGGGTCCCCGCCTCGTCCGGTGGGCCGCGCGGGCCGCGGTGGTGGAGGTTCCCCGGATCCGCGCGGCCCTGCGCGGCGTGCTCGCCGACTGGGGGGTCGCGCCCGAGTGCGCCGACCTCCTGCTGCTGGCCGGTACGGAGCTGCTGTCGAACGCCGTGCGGCACGCGGGCGGCGCCTCCGGACGGCTGCACGTGACGGTCGCCCTCGGTGCCGGCCGGCTGCGCCTGGACGTGGCCGACGCGGACCCCCGGCTGCCGCGACTCGCCCCGTCCGCCGACCCCGGCGCCGAGGCCGAAGGCGGGCGGGGCCTCGCGATCGCCGGCTTCCTGGCCGACGAGGCCGGCGGCCTGCTGACGGCCTTCCGCGCAGCCACCGGCAAGGCCACCGGCAAGACCGCGGGCAAGGTCGTCCGCATCCGCATCCCGGCTGCCTGAGCCTCCTGCACCGGGAGCACGCCCTGACCCTGACGGGCCTCGAGGGTGCCGTTGTAGGGTGACGCACCAGCCCTTGACCTGCACGAGCAGGCAGGGAGCAGAGATCTCGGGAGTTCCTTCATGCTGCGCACCCTCTTCAAGTCGAAGATCCACCGGGCCACCGTCACCCAGGCCGACCTGCACTACGTGGGATCCGTGACGGTCGACGCCGAACTGCTGGAGGCGGCGGACCTGCTGCCCGGCGAGCTGGTGCACATCGTCGACATCACCAACGGCGCCCGCCTCGAGACGTACGTCATCGAGGGCGAGCGCGGCTCCGGCGTCATCGGCATCAACGGCGCCGCGGCGCACCTGGTGCACCCGGGGGACCTGGTCATCCTCATCAGCTACGCGCAGGTCGACGACGCCGAGGCGCGCGCCTTCCGCCCGCGGGTGGTGCACGTGGACGAGGCCAACCGGATCGTGGAACTGGGCGCGGACGCCTCGGCGCCGGTACCGGGCACGGACCAGCTGCGGCCCCCGCACGCGGTCGCCGCCTCCCTCTGACCTGCGGCGGTCCGCGGCTGCGTTCCGTAGGCTTCGCCGTACCGAAGGACCGGCGGCCGGGGGACCGGCCGTCCTGACGGGCCGCCGGCGCGCACCGCGCCGGCGGATCGGAACGCACCGGGGGTTGACGCATGAGCGTGGAGATCGAGGACGACCGGGCCGCCGGCCGGCTGTGGGCCCGCGAGGACGGCCGCGTGGTGGGCCACATCGCGTACTTCGTGCTGGCCGGGCCGGTCGGGGCGCTGGTGGCCGTGCACACCATCGTCGAGGACGGCGAGGAGGGGCGCGGCATCGGCGGTGACCTGGTGCGCGCCTTCTACGGGATCGCGGCGCGGGAGGGCGTACCGGTGGTGCCGTTGTGCCCGTACGCGGCGAAGTGGGCCGGGCGGCACCCGGAGGAGGCGCCGCCGGCCTCTGAGGAGCTGGTGGCGGCGGCCCGGACGCAGCTCGACGCGGACCCGTCGCAGTGGTGAGCGGCCGCCTGGCACTGGTGCACACCTCGCCGCTGCACGTGCCGGTCTTCGAGGAGCTGCGCGACCGGCACCACCCCGGCCTGGAACTGCAGCACGTCGTCGCCCCGGAACTGCTGGCCCGGGCCCGGCAGGAAGGCCCCGAAGCGGTGTCCGGGGCCGTCGCCGAGCAGCTGCGGGTGGCGGCCGGGACCGGCGCCGGGGCGGTGCTCTGCACCTGCTCGACCATCGGCGGCGTGGCGGAGGCCCTGTCCGGGGCCGCCACCGGGGCGCCGGTGCTGCGGCTGGACCGGCCGATGGCCGCGGCGGCGGTCCGGCTTGGCCCGCGGGTGACGGTCCTGGCGACCGTACCGAGCACGCTGGCGCCGACCCTCGGCCTCCTCGCCGAGGAGGCCGCCGCCGCGGACCGGCCGCTGACGCCGACCGGCCGGCTGGTGGACGGCGCGTGGGACCGCTTCGAGGCCGACGACCTGGACGGTTACGCCGCTTCGGTCGCGGCCGCGATCACCGCCACGGCGGCCGCCGGCACGGCCGACGTCATCGTGCTGGCCCAGGCCTCCATGGCCCCCGCCGCGGACCTGGTGCAGGTGCCGGTACCGGTCCTGTCGGCCCCCGCCCCGGGCTTGGCGGCCGCGGCGGCCCTGGTCGCCCGTAAGGGCTGAGCCCGGGTGCGGCCCGGCGGCGCCCGCGGGACAGTGGGGGCATGCGCCCCGTAGAGCTGGAGCTGGACGAGGAGACGCGGCCCCCGGACCCGGAGCCGCCCCCCGCCCCGGAGCCGATGCCGCCACCCCCACCGCCGACCCCCGCCCCACCGCCCCCCGGCCCCATCCCGGAACCACCGCCGGCTCCGGCGCCGCCGATCCCACCGCCGGGGCCGTTGATCTGACGGCATGGTGCCCGGCCCGTCGACCTGACCGGCCGTGGCTGCCCCCCATGTGGCCATGCCCCGAGATCTCAGCGGGCCTGCGCCCGAGCCCCGCTGCCGCTGCCCCAGATCCAGGCCCCCCACCGCGGTCGGGACGTGTGGGGAAGGCGCTTGCGGGGGTGTGGCAGGCTGGTCCGGAGGCAGGCCCGGGCCTGGGATGCCCGAAGGGCACGGCGAAGCCGCGAAGTCCCAGGGGTGGGCCTGCCGCTGGGGGTACCTCC
>NZ_JBFBGK010000202.1:0-5499 GCF_040684615.1 Streptomyces sp. NPDC089919 | reverse complement strand
CGCCAGCCGCCCGCGTAGGTGCCGAGCGACAGCATCACGGCGCAGGCGATCTGCACCCAGACCTCCCGTGTGCGGCGGGGTGACCGGGATCAGGAAGACGGCGTGGCCGGCGGGGTGCCGCCCGGCTCGTCGTGGTGGGCGATCTTGCCCAGCGCGTCCTTGGCCTTGTCCGTGCCGGTCGCGATCTTCTCGCTGTACTTGCCCTTGGTGCGGGAGTCGACGGCCTTGGCCATCTTGTCCAGGCCGTCCGAGAGCTTGCCCTCGTGCTGCTGGGCGAGGTCACCGACCTTGTCCTTGGCGGGCGCGAGCTTGGCCTTCAGATTGTCCAGCAGGCCCATGGGTCACCTTCTCTTGGCGGGGATCCTTATGTACGGGCGCCCTCGCCGGCCCCGCTGTCCGCGGCCTGCTCCACCGACTGCTGCTTCGGGATCTCCACGCCCTCCGCGGAGCCGGCCTCGGACTGCTCCGCGGCCCCGGCCTCTTCGGTGTCGGCGGCCTCGGGCTCCGCCGTGAGGGTGGCCGCGGCGGCCTCCTCCGTGGAGGCCTCGGCCTTCTTGCGACGGAACCGGCTGAAAACGCCCATGTCTACTCCAATAACGTTACTCGTGGGGAGGAAGTTCCGCGTGGCCGCAAGCGGCCGAACGGGCTATACCCGGGCCGGAACCCCGTCAGGGCAACGAACCCGTGAGGGGGCCGTCACGTAACTCGTTCGGGGACCGGGCCGCGGGTTTGCGAGACTGGTTCGGTGAAAAGCACAGCGTCCGCACCCCGCGTCATCGCCGTCGTCGGCCCCACCGCGGCCGGAAAGTCCGATCTGGGTGTCCACCTCGCCCGGCACTTCGGCGGCGAGGTCGTCAACGCCGACTCCATGCAGCTCTACCGCGGGATGGACATCGGCACCGCCAAGCTGACGCCCGAGGAGCGCGGCGGCGTCCCGCACCACCTCCTCGACATCTGGGACGTCACCGAGACCGCCAGCGTCGCCGAGTACCAGCGCCTGGCCCGCGCCGAGATCGACCGGCTGCTCGCCGAGGGCCGCACCCCGGTCCTGGTCGGCGGCTCCGGGCTGTACGTCCGCGGGGCCGTCGACGCCCTGGAGTTCCCCGGCACCGACCCCGAGGTCCGGGCCCGGCTGGAGGAGGAACTGACGCTGCGCGGACCCGGCGCCCTGCACGCCCGGCTCGCCGCCGCCGACCCGGCCGCCGCGCAGGCCATCCTGCCGAGCAACGGCCGCCGGATCGTCCGGGCCCTCGAAGTCATCGAGATCACCGGCCGCCCCTTCACCGCCAACCTGCCGGGCCCCGACTCCGTCTACGACACCGTGCAGATCGGCGTGGACGTGGGCCGCCCCGAGCTCGACGAGCGGATCGCCCTGCGGGTGGACCGGATGTGGGAGGCCGGACTGGTCGAGGAGGTCCGGACCCTGGAGGCGCAGGGCCTGCGCGAGGGCATCACCGCCTCCCGGGCCCTGGGCTACCAGCAGGTGCTGGCCGCCCTCGCGGGCCGCTGCACCGAGGAGGAGGCCCGCGCCGAGACGGTGCGCGCCACCAAGCGGTTCGCCCGCCGGCAGGACTCCTGGTTCCGCCGCGACCCCCGGGTGCACTGGCTCAGCGGAGCCGTCGAGGACCGCGCGGAACTCCCCGGACTCGCGCAGTCGTTGGTCGAACGAGCGGTTACAGCCTGATCACGTGATGGCATCGGGACGCCCCGGGCGCGTATGGCGGGCCCGGTGGCGTGCCATCATCAAATTCCCGCAGTTCATGCGCAACGGCGGGTGACGTCAGCGAGCGAAGTCCGAGTGGGGAGGGCGCGTGGCGATGGAGGCCGGCCCTCGTGACACCGGGCGGGACGGCACGGGCGGAGTCCCGGAGGCCGGGATGCCCGGCCTCGGCCTGCCCGCGGACCCGGCCCGGCTGACCCCGGACGGCCCCGATCACGAGACCGTCGTACCCGAGGTCGAGGTCGAGCTGCGCCCGCAGCGCCGGCTGCGCATCTGGCAGCTGGCGCCGATCGTGGTCCTCGCCGCCGCCGGTTCGCTCATGTTCGCCTTCCCGCTCGCCTTCGAGTTCGGCGACGGCGGCGCCGTGGTCGCCATGCTCGGCCTGCTCATCAGCTGCTGCGCCGGCGGCTGGGGCATGATGGCCGCCCGCCGGGTCGGCTACTCCTGGCCCGGACTGCCCGCCCGCGGCTCCGGCGAGCGCCCCGACTGGCGCATCGTCCTGCTCTACGCCGTCGTCGTCGCCACCGCCGCCGTGCTGGCCATCTGGCGGGTCGCCCGGCTCCGCTGAAGCCGCCGGTCAGGGCCCCGTCCCAGCCCTCGGGCGGTGCCGCCGGGACCGGCGGGGGCTTTGTACGATGGCCGCGTGACCATCGCACAGCTCGCCTTCCTCAAGGGCCACGGGACCGAGAACGACTTCGTGATCATCCCGGACCCGGACAACGCCGTCGACCTCCCGCCGACCGCCGTCGCCCGCCTGTGCGACCGCCGGGCCGGGATCGGGGCCGACGGGGTCCTGCACGTCGTCCGGTCCGCCGAGCACCCCGAGGCGCGCGCGATGTCCGACGTCGCCGAGTGGTTCATGGACTACCGCAACGCCGACGGCTCGGTCGCCGAGATGTGCGGCAACGGCGTCCGGGTCTTCGCCCGCTACCTCCAGCACGCCGGCCTGGCCGGCGACGGCGAGCTGGCCGTGGCCACCCGCGGCGGCGTCAAGCACGTCCGCCTCGCACCCGGCGGCGGCGTCACCGTCTCCATGGGCCGCGCCGTGCTCCCCGAGGGACCGGTCACCGTCTCCGTCGGCGAGCGCAGCTGGCCCGCGCGCAACGTCGACATGGGCAACCCGCACGCGGTGGCCTTCGTCGAGGACCTGGCCCACGCCGGCAACCTGTACAGCCCGCCGCCGTTCAGCCCCGCCGAGGCCTACCCCACCGGCGTCAACGTCGAGTTCGTCGCCGACCGGGGCCCCCGGCACGTCGCCATGCGCGTCCACGAGCGCGGTTCCGGCGAGACCCGCTCCTGCGGCACCGGCGCCTGCGCGGTGGCCGTCGCCACCGCCCGCCGGGACGGCGCCGACCCCGCCCTGACCGGCGAGAGCGTCAGCTACACCGTGGACGTCCTCGGCGGCACGCTCGTCATCACCGAGCACCCCGACGGCGAGATCGAGATGACCGGACCCGCCGTCATCGTGGCCGAAGGCGAGATCGATCCGGCCTGGCTGACCGAAACGGCTTTCGCCTAGAGCTTCCCTCGAATGGGTGATCCGTTTCACGCTGAGCGAGAGCGGCACTCCGCCACGTGGTGGGGTCGGTAGCATCAGACACCGGCCCCTGAGGGCTCACCCCATGCCCGCCACCGCCGGTAGAAGCCGCCGGAGGTGCCCATGAGTGCAGAGGCCACGAACCCCGACGCGGTCCCGGAGGTCCGCTCCGGCGCTGCAGCTCCCGTCCGCCGACGCGGCCGGACCCGCCTCGACCTGCGCAGGCTCGGCCGGGCCGCGCTGCTCGGTCCCGCCTCGCGGGACCGCCTGCCGGACGCCATCGGCCATGTGGCCGAGGCGCACCGGGCCCACCATCCCGACGCCGACCTCGGGGTGCTGCGCCGGGCGTACCTCCTCGCGGAGTCCTCGCACCGCGGCCAGATGCGCAAGAGCGGGGAACCGTACATCACGCATCCGCTCGCGGTGACCCTGATCCTCGCCGAACTGGGCGCCGAGACCGTGACGCTGACGGCCTCCCTGCTGCACGACACCGTCGAGGACACCGAGGTGACCCTCGATCAGGTGCGCGCCGAGTTCGGCGAGGAGGTCTGCTTCATCGTCGACGGCGTCACGAAACTGGAGAAGGTCGACTACGGCGCCGCCGCCGAGCCCGAGACCTTCCGCAAGATGCTCGTCGCCACCGGCAACGACGTCCGCGTCATGTCCATCAAGCTCGCCGACCGGCTGCACAACATGCGCACCCTCGGCGTGATGCGGCCCGAGAAACAGGCCCGGATCGCCAAGGTCACCCGGGACGTGCTGATCCCGCTGGCCGAACGGCTGGGCGTACAGGCCCTCAAGACCGAGCTGGAGGACCTGGTCTTCGCGATCCTCCACCCCGAGGAGTACGAGCGCACCCGCGCGCTGATCGCCTCGCACGCCGCCGAGCTCGATCCGCTGCCCGCCATCGCCGAGTCCGTGAAGGGCGTGCTGCGCGAGGCAGGGATCGCCGCGCAGGTGCACATCAGACCCCGGCACTTCGTCTCCGTCCACCGCATCACCCTCAAGCGCGGGCAGTTGCGCGGCTCCGACTTCGGCCGGCTGCTCGTCCTGGTCGGCGAGGACGCCGACTGCTACGGCACGCTGGGGGAGCTGCACACCTGCTTCACCCCGGTGGTCTCCGAGTTCAAGGACTTCATCGCGGTCCCCAAGTTCAACCTGTACCAGTCCCTGCACACCGCCGTCGCCACCGGCGGGCACGTCGCCGAAGTCCTCATCCGCACCCACCAGATGCACCGGGTCGCCGAGGCCGGGGTGATCGCCCTGGGCAACCCGTACGCCCCCGCCGAGCCGGTGGACACCGGCGAGGAGCGGGTCGACCCGACCCGGCCCGGCTGGCTCTCGCGGCTGCTGGACTGGCAGCAGTCCGCGCCCGACCCCGACACCTTCTGGAGCTCGCTGCGCGAGGAGCTGGCCCAGGACCGGGAGATCACCGTCTTCTCCGCCGAGGGCGGCCGGCTCGGCCTGCCCGCCGGGGCCAGCTGCGTGGACGCCGCCTACGCGCTGCACGGCGAGGCCGCGCACGGCTGCATCGGGGCCCGGGTCAACGGCCGGCTGGCCGCCCTGGGCACCCGCCTGGCCGACGGGGACACCGTCCAGCTGCTGCTCGCCCAGGACGCCTCCTCGGGGCCCGCCCCGGACTGGCTGGAGCACGCCCGCACCCCGGCGGCCCGGATCGCCATCCGCAGCTGGCTGCGCGAGCATCCGGGCCACACCCGGATGCCCCCCGCCGCCCCCCGGGCCCCGGGGCCCATGGTCGGCGCCCGCGGCGGCGGCGGGAACGCCGTGGCCGACCTGCCGGACGCGACCGTCCGCCTGGCCGGCTGCTGCACCCCCGTCCCGCCCGACCCGGTCGCCGGGTTCGTGGTGCGCGGCGGGGCGGTCACCGTCCACCGGGTGCAGTGTCCGGCCGTGGCGCAGATGCGCTCGCTGGGCCGCACCTCCGTCGCCGTGCACTGGCGGGCCACCGCCGACTGCCGGGTCACCCTGGTCGCCGAATCGTTCGGCCGCCCCCACCTGCTGGCCGACCTCACCGAGGCGATCTCCCGCGAGGGCGCCGACATCGTCTCCGCCACCGTCGAACCCCCGAGCGAGCAGCGGGTCCGGCACACCTACACGCTCCAGCTCCCCGACGCGACGGTGCTGCCCACCCTGATGCGGGCCATGCGCGACGTGCCCGGCGTCTACGACGTCAGCCGCGTCTGACCGGCTCCCCCTTACGGGTGGGACCCGTCGCGCGCCG
>NZ_JBFBGK010000201.1:0-5570 GCF_040684615.1 Streptomyces sp. NPDC089919 | reverse complement strand
ATCACCGTCCCGCGCTACGGTCCCGAGAAGATCTGCTGGGCGCTCAGCGACGCCTACCACGAGGTCGAGGGCGGCCACATCCGCATGGCCCGGACCCCGCGCCTCAAACGCCGGCGGGGCTGGATTTGCCACTCCGCCGGCGGGGCGGAAGGTCTCCCCGGCAGGCGGGGCGCGAAGGGCTGGGCCGGGCCCCCGGCCGGCGGGGCGCGCAGGGCTGGGGGCGTCCGGGCGTCAGGGGTGCGCCGGGCCCCCGGGGGCTAGGGGCGGAAGCGGGTCCAGAGGTTGGGGTAGCGGGTGGCCAGGACGGACTCGTCCTCGAAGTCGACGGCCGTGCCCGCCGGCTCCGCCGACTGCGCCGCGATGCCCAGGTCCGGCGCCACCGCCCCGGTGAGCTGTTCGTAGGCCTCGTCCGCCGCGTACCCCAGCTCCTCGCCGTCCCCGTCGATCTCCTCGTCGAACTCGTCCAGCAGCTCCGCCAGGCCGTCCGGGTCGTGCAGCGCCCCCTCGAAGACCTCCCGCCCCTGGCCGATCAGCCAGCAGCGGAAGTAGTCGAAGGCGTCGTCGCTGGCGCCGTCGAGGAGCACCCAGGCCGCCCCCCACAGCTCCCAGGTGTACGCCCGGTTGTACCGGGCCTCGAAGTGCCGGGCGAAGTCCAGCACGGAGTCGGGGTCGAGCCCCAGCAGCCGCTCGACCAGCAGGTCGGCATGTTCCTCGGGGTCGCCCTCGGCGGCCTCGCGGGTGCTGTCGACGATCTCCCAGAACTCCGTCTCGTCCATCACGCGTCCAGCATCACGGGTGCCGGTCCGCCCCGCCACCCGCGCATCCGTGACACGGTCGCACCATGACCGAACACCGTGCACCTACAGAGGTACCGACAGCCGCCCCGCTCACCGGCCGGATCGCCCTGGTGGCCGGCGCCACCCGGGGCGCGGGCCGGGCGATCGCGGTCGCGCTGGGCGCCGCCGGCGCCACCGTCTACGTCACCGGACGCACCACCCGGCAGCGGCTCAGCGAGGTCGGCCGGAGCACCGAGACCATCGAGCAGACGGCCGAACTGGTCACCGCCGCCGGCGGCACCGGCATCGCGCTGCCCGCCGACCACCTCGACCCCGAGCAGGTGCGCGCCGTCGCCGAGCGGATCGACGCCGACCACGGCCGGCTGGACCTGCTGGTCAATGACCTGTGGGGCGGCGAGCACCTGGTCGTCTTCGGCAAGAAGATGTGGGAGACCGACCTCGACCAGGGCCTGCGGATGCTGGACCTCGGCGTCCGCAGCCACATCGTGACCAGCTGGTTCCTGGTCCCGCTGGTGATCCGCAACCCCGGCGGCCTGATCGTCGAGATCACCGACGGCACCGCCCGCACCAACCGCCGCTTCCGCGAGAACTTCTTCTACGACCTGGCCAAGAACGGCCCGATCCGGATGGCCGCCAACCTCGCCCACGACCTCGAGGGCACCGGCTGCTCCGCGCTCTCGCTCACGCCCGGCTGGATGCGGTCCGAGCAGATGCTGGAGACCTTCGGGGTCACCGAGGAGAACTGGCGCGATGCCGTCGCCCGGGTGCCGGACTTCGCCGTCTCCGAGACGCCGCAGTACCTGGCCCGGGCGGTGGCCGCGCTGGCGGCCGACCCGAAGGTGCACCGGTACAACGGCCGGTCCCTCTCCAGCGCCGAGGCGGCCCGGGAGTACGGCTTCACCGACGTGGACGGCAGCCGCCCGGACGGCTGGGGGTACATCGAGGAGGTCCTGCACGGCGGCGCCGACCGCACCCCCGACGACTACCGGTAGCACCGCAAGAGCGGACGGCCGCACCCCCCGGAGGAGGGTGCGGCCGTCCGCTCGTACGACTGCCGGGGCTACAGGCCGTAGCGCTCCCGGGCCTCCTTGACCGCGGAGGCCGGGACCTCGCCGCGGCGGGCGAGCTGGGCCAGCGCGGCCACGGTGATCGACTGGGCGTCGACACCGAAGTGGCGGCGGGCGCCCTCGCGGGTCTCGGAGAGGCCGAAGCCGTCCGTGCCCAGCGAGGTGTAGTCCTGCTCGACCCACTGGCTGATCTGGTCCGGCACCTGGCGCATCCAGTCGGACACCGCCAGGACCGGGCCCGGGGCGCCGTCCAGCGCGCGGGTCACGAACGGGGTGCGCTGCTCGCCGCGCAGCAGCGCCTCGTCGCACTCCAGCGCGTCCCGGCGCAGCTCGCCCCAGGAGGTGGCGGACCACACGTCGGCGGCCACGTTCCAGTCGGCGGCCAGGAGCTTCTGGGCCTCCAGGATCCAGTGGATCGCGGTGCCCGAGGCCATCAGCTGGATCTTCGGGGCGTCCGCGGCCGGGGCCGCCTCGCCCAGGTCCGAGGCCTGGTTGAAGCGGTACAGGCCCTTGAGGATGCCCTCCTCCACGCCCTCGGGCATGGCCGGCTGGACCTTCGGCTCGTTGTAGACCGTCAGGTAGTAGAAGACATCCTCGGGCTGCTCGCCGTACATGCGGCGCAGACCGTCCTTGACGATCACCGCGATCTCGAACGCGAAGGCCGGGTCGTAGTTGAGCGACGCCGGGTTCGTGGACGCGATCAGGTGCGAGTGGCCGTCGGCGTGCTGCAGGCCCTCACCGGTCAGCGTGGTGCGGCCGGCCGTGGCGCCGACGATGAAGCCCTTGCCGAGCTGGTCGGCGAGCTGCCACATCTGGTCGGCGGTGCGCTGCCAGCCGAACATCGAGTAGAAGATGTAGAACGGGATCATCGGCTCGCCGTGCGTCGCGTACGACGTGCAGGCGGCGATGAAGTCGGCCATGGCGCCGGCCTCGGTGATCCCCTCGTTGAGGATCTGGCCGTCCTTGGCTTCCTTGTAGTACATCAGCTGGTCGCGGTCGACCGGCTCGTACGTCTGGCCCAGCGGCGAGTAGATGCCGGCCGAGGGGAACAGCGACTCCATGCCGAAGGTGCGGGCCTCGTCGGGGACGATCGGCACCCAGCGCTTGCCGGTCTCCTTGTCCCGCATCAGGTCCTTGACCAGGCGGACGAAGGCCATGGTGGTGGCCATCTCCTGCTTGCCGGAGCCCTTGAGCAGCGGCGCGAAGGAACGGTCCGCCGGGGCCGGCAGCGCCACCTGGTGGACCTTGCGGGCCGGGGCCGGGCCGCCGAGCGCCGCACGGCGCTCGTTCAGGTACCGGACCTCGGGGCTGTCCGCGCCCGGGTGGCCGTAGGGGACCACGCCGTCGGCGAAGGCGCTGTCCGGGATCGGGAGGCCAAGGAGGTCGCGCATGTCCTTGAACTCGTCGATGGTCAGCTTCTTCATCTGGTGGTTCGCGTTCTTCGACTCGAACCCGGTGCCCAGCGTGTAGCCCTTGACGGTCTGCGCCAGGATCACCGTCGGCGCGCCCTTGTGCTCCAGGGCGGCCTTGTACGCGGCGTAGACCTTGCGGGGCTCGTGGCCGCCGCGGGAGCGGTGGAAGCACTCGGCGATCTTCGCGTCGGACAGCACCCCGGCCAGCTGCACCAGCTCGGCGTTGACGCCGAAGAAGTGCTGGCGGATGTAGGCCACGTCGCGGGTCGCGTACGTCTGGAACTGCGCGTCCGGCACCTCGCGGAGGCGGCGGACCAGGGCGCCCGTGGTGTCGAGCTGGAAGAGCTCGTCCCAGGCGGAGCCCCACAGCGTCTTGATGACGTTCCAGCCGGCGCCGCGGAACTGCGCCTCCAGCTCCTGGACCACGCGGAAGTTGGCGCGGACCGGGCCGTCGAGGCGCTGCAGGTTGCAGTTGATGACGAAGGTCAGGTTGTCGAGCTGCTCGCGGGAGGCCAGGGCCAGGGCGGCGGTCGACTCGGGCTCGTCCATCTCGCCGTCGCCCAGGAAGGCCCAGACGTGCGAGTTGGCGGTGTCCTTGATGTTCCGGTTCTGCAGGTAGCGGTTGAAGCGCGCCTGGTAGATCGCGGAGAGGGGGCCCAGGCCCATGGAGACCGTGGGGAACTCCCACAGCCAGGGCAGCCGGCGCGGGTGCGGGTAGGACGGCAGGCCGTTGCCGCCCGCCTCCTGCCGGAAGTTGTCGAGCTGCTGCTCGGAGATGCGGCCGTCCAGGAAGGCACGGGCGTAGATGCCGGGGGAGGCGTGGCCCTGGATGTAGAGCTGGTCGCCCGAACCGTCGGCCTCCTTGCCCCGGAAGAAGTGCTCGAAGCCGGTCTCGTAGAGCCAGGCCGCGGAGGCGAAGGTGGCGATGTGGCCGCCGACGCCGTACTTCGAACCACGGGTGACCATCGCGGCCGCGTTCCAGCGGTTCCAGGCGGTGATCTTGGACTCCATCTCCAGGTCACCGGGGAACTCGGGCTCCGCGGCGGTGGGGATGGTGTTGACGTAGTCCGTCTCCAGGAGCTTCGGCAGGGCGAGCCCGGCGGCCTCGGCGTGCTGGAGCGTACGGCGCATCAGGTACTCGGCGCGGTGCGTGCCGGCGGCCTTGGCGACGGCGTCGAGCGAGGCCGCCCATTCGGCGGTCTCCTCGCTGTCGCGGTCCGGGAGCTGGTCGAGCTCGCTCGGAAGCTTTCCTACGGGGTCGGACATCGGTGTGCGCCGCCTTCCGGACGTGGGAGGGGGTGAAGAAGATTCCCTGACTGGCAGGACAGGGCCGGGGCCTTGGATGTGGCCCGCCGGAAACTGTAAACGCCTGATCGATGATCGATCAAAGGGATGAGGCCAAAAAATGACACTGGTGCGAAAAGTTGGCATTCCGTGCCTCAAGATCGTGCACCGAGTGCCAGGTGAAACCGGGCAAATCAGGCGCTGGGTGCACATCCGAGCACGTGGTGCTTCACCAGTACACCGATCTCCGGGTCCCGCCGGCGGAAGGCCTCGACCAGTGCCTCGTGCTCCTCGGCGTACGACTTCTGGACCGTTCCCAGCCAGCGGATCGACAGCGCCGTGAAGACCTCGATGCCCAGGCTCTCCCAGGTGTGCAGCAGCACGCTGTTGCCGGCCGCCCGCACCATCTCGCGGTGGAAGGCCACCGTGTGGCGCACCTGGGCGGTGCCGTCCGAGGTCCGGTCGGCCTCCCGCAGGGCGACCACGTGCGGCTCCAGGAGGGAGTCCAGCAGCGCGGGGTCGGCGGCCAGCGCGGGACCGGCCAGCTCGGCCGCGATCTGCTCCAGCCCGGCCCGCACGGGGTAGATCTCCTCCAGGTCCGCCGCCGAGAGGTTGCGCACCCGTACGCCCTTGTTGGGCGCCGACTCGATCAGGCGCAGCGTCTCCAGCTCGCGCAGGGCCTCCCGCACGGGCGTCTGGCTGACCTCCAGCTCCACCGCGATCCGCCGCTCGACGATCCGCTCGCCGGGCTTCCAGCGGCCGCTGACGATCCCCTCCACGATGTGCTCGCGGATCTGCTCGCGCAGCGAGTGCACCAC
This sequence comes from Streptomyces sp. NPDC089919, assembly GCF_040684615.1. Taxonomy (NCBI): domain Bacteria; kingdom Bacillati; phylum Actinomycetota; class Actinomycetes; order Kitasatosporales; family Streptomycetaceae; genus Streptomyces; species Streptomyces sp. NPDC089919. The sequence goes on along the minus strand of NZ_JBFBGK010000201.1, from coordinate 192 downwards.
GGGTGGGGTGATCATCGGGTTTTCATCTCCTGGGGTAGCGCAGGGACCTGACGAGGGTACTGATGCGTAGACGATACGGCGGCGCCCCCCCCCCGCGCAATCTCCGGGGGGGGGGGCCCGCCGGGTGGGGCGGTTCAAACCCCCCGCCCACAGAGGCCGGCCGCCGCCACCAAAAAGGCCCGCGCGGGGGTG
>NZ_JBFBGK010000200.1:0-5865 GCF_040684615.1 Streptomyces sp. NPDC089919 | reverse complement strand
TCCCGAAACCGGTGGGCACCGCCCCCGGAGCCCCCGCGCCTCAAACGCCGGCGAGGCTGGGTAAGGAGACGGCGGGGCTCCGCCCCGAACCCCGCACCGCCGCTCCGCGACGGTCGCCTCAAACGCCGGCGGGGCTGGGAGGGGTACAGCAGGGCGCCGCCCCGGCGAGGCTGGGAGGGGTACAGCAGGGCGCCGCCCCGGCGGGGCTGGGAGGGGTGCAGCAGGGCGCCACCGCGCCTCAAACTTCCCCAGCTACCGCTGGGAGGTGCCCCCCAGCGAGGCTGGGCAAGGGGCCGGCGGGGCTGGGAGGGGTACAGCAGGGCGCCGCCCAGGGTGCCCGGGCGGGGTTGGGCGGGCGGGGGAGCGCCGCTCACTCGCCCCGCGGGCGTACCAGGCCCGACTCGTACGCGAAGACGACCAGTTGCGCTCGGTCTCGGGCGCCGAGTTTGGACATGGCGCGGTTGACGTGGGTTTTGACGGTGAGGGGGCTGACCTCGAGCCGTTCGGCGATGGCGTCGTTGGAGAGGCCGCCGGCGACCTGGACCAGCACTTCCCGCTCGCGGCCGGTGAGGGCGGCCAGGCGTTCGGCCCGCGCGCCGCTGCCGGCGGGGTCGGCGGGGGCGCCGGCGGTCTGCTGGAGGAAGGTGGCGATCAGGCCCTTGGTGGCGGCCGGGGAGAGCAGCGCCTCGCCGGCGTGCGCGATCCGGATCGCGGTCAGCAGCTCGTCCGGCTCGGCGCCCTTGCCGAGGAATCCGGAGGCGCCCGCGCGCAGCGCCTGGACCACGTACTCGTCCACCTCGAAGGTGGTGAGCATGACGACCCTGACCCCGGCCAGGCCGGGGTCGGCGCTGATCATGCGGGTGGCGGCCAGCCCGTCGGTGCCGGGCATCCGGATGTCCATCAGGACCACGTCGGCCCGCCGCTCCCGGGCCAGTTCCACGGCCTGCGCCCCGTCGGCGGCCTCGCCCACGACGGCCATGTCGGACTCGGAGTCCACCAGCACCCGAAACGCGCTCCGCAGCAGGGCCTGGTCGTCGGCGAGCAGGACGCGGATGGGGCCCTCGGGGCGGGCGGCGTCGGCGGTGTCGGCGGTCATACGGTCAGCCTAGGCGGCTCACGCGGCGGCCGGGCCGCCGAGGGTGAGGACGATCAGGGCGGTGGTGGCGGAGGTCTCGGCGACGGCGCCGAAGACGTCCCCGGTGACCCCGCCGAACCGGCCCACGCAGCGCCGCAGCACCAACTCGCCGACGACCAGGGCCGCGAGGACGGCCCCGGCGTGCCGCAGCGCGCCGGCCGGGCCGAGCGGCAGCGCGGCGGCGGCCGCGGCCAGCACGACCAGGGCGGCCAGGGCGAGGGCCGGCCCGCGCGGCACCACCCCGGCGACCGCGGCGCCCAGCCCCTCGGGCCGGGCGGCGGGGACCCCGGAGCGGGAGGCCAGCGTCAACGCCAGCCGGGCGGCGGTGGCGGCGACCGTCACGGCCAGGGCGCCGCGCAGCCAGGACTCGCCGAACAGCTCGAAGAGCGCGGCCGTCTGGGCCAGCAGCCCCACCACCACGGCGATCACGCCGAAGGGCCCGATGTCCGACTGCTTCATGATCCGCAGGGCGGCCTCGGCGGGCTTGGCGCTGCCCAGGCCGTCGGCGGTGTCGGCCAGCCCGTCCAGGTGCAGGCCCCGGGTGAGCGCGGCCGGGACGGCCGCGGTGACCACGGCGGCGAGCAGCGGCCCGACGCCGAGGAAGAGCAGTACGGTGCCGGTGGCGGCGGCGAGCAGACCGACCGTCAGGCCGGCCGCCGGGGCGCAGAGCATCCCGGTGCGGGCGGCCGGGCGGTCCCATCGGGTGATGCGGGCGGGCAGCACGGTCAGGGTGCCGAAGGCGAATCGCAGGCCGTCGGGCAGGGTGGCGCGCTCCTCGGGCGGGAGCGGCGGCGGGACAGAATCGGTCACCGCCGGAACGGTACCCGCTGCCGCCGACCGGTAAATTACCCATTACCTGCCAAAACGGGAGCTGGTGGTATGGGTCACTGGTGGTACCGCAACATCGTCGAGCCGGGCAAACTCCCGCTGCTGCTCGCGCTGCTCTCGTTCGTGCTGTCCTTCCTGGTCACCCGTACGATCACGCGTCTGATCAGGGCGGGCAAGGGCCCCTTCCGCAACATCCGCCCCGGCGGGCTGCACGTGCACCATGTGGTGCCCGGGGTGGTGCTGGTCATCATCGGCGGCTTCGGCGCGGTCGGCAGCCGGCACCACAGCTTCGGGGCGCTGGTCTCCGCCGTGCTCTTCGGCCTGGGCGCCGGGCTGGTGCTCGACGAGTTCGCGCTGATCCTGCACCTGGACGACGTCTACTGGAGCGAGCAGGGCCGCAAGAGCGTGGAGATCGTGGTGCTCACCGCGGCGCTGGTCTGCCTGGTGCTCGGCGGCTTCCTGCCGTTCGGCGTCAACGACCTCACCCCGGAGGAGCGGGCGAACCGGGGGGCGGTGGTGCTCAACACCGCCACCAACTTCTTCCTCGCCCTCTTCGCGCTGTGGAAGGGCAAGCCGCGCACCGCGCTGCTGGGGACGGTGGTGCCGTTCGTGGCGCTGATCGGCGCGGTACGGCTGGCCCGGCCGGGCTCGCCGTACGCCAAGCGGTTCTACGCCAACCGGCCGCGGGCCCGGGCCAAGGCGGGCCTGCGGGCGTACCGGCACGACCGGCGGTGGGCGGTACGGCGGCGCAAGGTCCAGGACTGGATCGGCGGGGCCCCCGACAAGGAGCGGGCCCGGGCGGGCTGAGGGGCGGCCGGGCCGGACGTGCGACCGGCCGGCACCCGCGTAGCGGGTGCCGGCCGGTGCCGTCGTCGGGGCGGTGCTCAGCCCGGGATCAGGCCGTCGTCGTTGAGCATCTGCCGGACCTCGTCCAGCCCGGCGTCGGGCGCAGGCAGGATCAGCTCGGAGGGCTCCAGCGCGTCGTCCGGCAGGGGCGAGCCCAGCCGGCGCACGGCGTCCAGCAGGGCCCCCAGGGTGCGCCGGAAGCCGTCCTCATCACCGCTCTCCAGCTCCGCGAGCAGTTCGTCGTCCAGCCTGTTGAGCTCGACGAGGTGGGCGTCGTCGAGCCGGACCTGACCTTCCCCCATGATGCGGACAATCATGACGGGCCCCTGTCCTACTGCTTGTCGAAGCGGTGCTGGGTCTGCTGATCGCCCTGGGCGTCCGGCCGGCCGCCCTCGATGGCGGGCTTGGCGGCGGAGCCGCCGGCCAGCTCGGCCTTCATGCGCGCCAGCTCCAGCTCGACGTCCGTACCGCCGGAGAGGCGGTCCAGCTCGGCCTGGATGTCGTCCTTGGCGCCCAGACCGCTCTGGTCGTCCAGGGCGCCCGAGGCCAGCAGCTCGTCGATCGCCCCGGCGCGGGCCTGGAGCTGCGCGGTCTTGTCCTCGGCACGCTGGATCGCGAGGCCGACGTCGCTCATCTCCTCGGAGATGCCGGAGAAGGACTCGGCGATCCGGGTCTGCGCCTGCGCGGCCGTGTACGTGGCCTTGATGGTCTCCTTCTTCGTCCGGAAGGCGTCCACCTTGGCCTGCAGGCGCTGGGCGGCGAGGGTCAGCTTCTCCTCCTCGCCCTGGAGGGTCTGGTGCTGCACCTCCAGGTCGCTGACCTGCTGCTGGAGCGAGGCCCGGCGGGACAGCGCCTCGCGGGCCAGGTCCTCGCGGCCGAGCGCCAGGGCCTTGCGGCCCTGCTCCTCGAGCTTGCCGGACTGGCTCTGGAGCTGGTTCAGCTGGAGCTCCAGGCGCTTGCGGGAGGTCGCGACGTCGGCGACGCCCCGGCGGACCTTCTGCAGCAGCTCGAGCTGCTTCTGGTACGAGTAGTCAAGGGTCTCGCGCGGGTCCTCGGCCCGGTCAAGGGCCTTGTTCGCCTTCGCGCGGAAGATCATCCCCATACGCTTCATGACACCGCTCATGGGCTTCGCGCGCCCCCTTCTGACGACTGCTGACGGCTTTCAGGGCCTGGACTCCATCAAGACCCACAGTACGGGCCCTGCTTCCATTACCGCACTGTTCGCGCACGGATGCGCTCCTCCTCCAGGACGAGTACGGACGGTCGCCGTCACGCCAGAGGAGTACGTGGTGCCCGTACCCTCGCGGAATCCGCCGCGCCGGTCGTGGCGGCTCCGCAGGGGGAAGGACGCACGTCGTTGCCGGATCGTTCCCCGGTGCGGTGGGGTACCCGCCGCACACCCCGTACCCTTGGGTTCTGTGTTTGGTAGCCGTTCCTCCAAGGAAGAGAAGGCGTCCACCACCGCCAAGGTGACCGACGACCTCTCCAAGCAGCCCCGTGACCCGCAGGCGCCCAAGGGCCGCCCGACGCCGAAGCGCGCCGTGGCCCAGTCGCAGCGCAAGTCGGTCGTCACCTCCACCGGCAACCGCAAGGAGGACGCCAAGCGCTCGCGCGAGGCGCGCCGTGCGGAGATGTCCCGTCAGCGGGAGGCCCTGGCCGCCGGTGACGAGCGCTACCTGCCGGCCCGCGACAAGGGCCCGGTCCGCCGGTTCGTCCGCGACTACGTCGACTCGCGCTACTCGGTGGCGGAGATGTTCCTGCCGCTGGCGGTGCTGATCCTCGTGCTCAGCATGATCCGGGTGACCAGCATCCAGAACATCGCGCTGATGCTCTGGCTGGCCGTGATCGCGCTGATCATCGTCGACTCGATCGGCCTGCTCTTCCGCCTGCGCAAGGCCCTCAACACGCGCTTCCCGGACCAGCCCAAGCGCGGCGCGGTGGCCTACGGCCTGATGCGCACCCTCCAGATGCGTCGCCTGCGCCTGCCGAAGCCGCAGGTCAAGCGCGGAGAGCGGCCCTGAGTACGGCCGACCCGGCCTTTACCGGGCCGGCTGCCGGGCCGGCCGCCGCAGCGGTGACCGAGGCCCCCGAGGGGGCCGCCCCGGCGACGCCGCTCTCCGTCTCCGTGCCCGCCCAGGCCTCGCCCGTCGGCTTCACCGGCGGGGCGAGCCCCTGGCTGGCCGGGCTCGGCGGCCTGCGCAACACCGTGCGCCAGGAGCTCATGGCCCGCCAGGTCGACGAGCAGATCGCGGCCCGCTTCCCGGTGGGCCAGCGGCTGCGGATCCTGGACGTCGGCATGGGCCAGGGCACGCAGGTGCTGCGGCTGGCCCGGGCCGGGCACAAGGTCACCGGCCTGGAGTCCGACCCCGAGATGCTGGCGGCGGCCCGCCGTGAGCTGGCCGGGGAGCCGGCCGGGATCCGCGAGCGGGTCCGCGTCATGGAGGGCGACGGCCGGGAGACCGGCGCGCACTTCCTGCCGGGCAGCTTCGACGTGGTGCTCTGCCACGGCGTCCTGATGTACGTGCCCGAGCCGGACGCGCTGCTGGCGGCGCTGGCCCGGATGCTGGCGCCCGGCGGCCTGCTGTCGCTGCTGGTGCGCAATGCGGACGCGCTGGCGATGCGGGCGGGGCTGGGCGGCGACTGGGCCGGGGCGCTGGCCGCCTTCGACACCGACGCCTACACCAACCGGCTGGGCCTGCCGGCCCGGGCGGACCGGCGCGAGGCGCTGGCCGCGACGATGTCGGGGATCGGGGCACCGCTGTCGGCGTGGTACGGGGTGCGGGTCTTCACGGACGGGGTCCCCAACGAGTCCTCACTGCCGGTGCCTGCGGAGTTGTCCCAGATCATCGCCGCGGAGGACCGCGCGGGCCGCACCGACCCCTACCGGGCCGTGGCCGCCCTCCTCCACCTCTGCGGCGTCCGCGGCTGACGCCTCCCCCGCCGGGGCCTGCCCTGTGCTCCCAGCCTGCCGGGGACGTCCCCGGCCTCGCCGGTGGAGTGGCAAACCCAGCCTCGCCGGCGTTTGAGGCGCGGGGTCCGGGGCAGCGCCCCGAAAC
>NZ_JBFBGK010000199.1:0-6014 GCF_040684615.1 Streptomyces sp. NPDC089919 | reverse complement strand
TTCCGATGTGGCGGGGTGGGGCTGGCTCCGCGCAGCGGCCGGGCGCGGGCCCGGACCCCGCGCCTCAAACGCCGGCGAGGCTGGGATGTCCCCGGCGTGGCCGGACGCAGAGGGTGGGCCGGGCCCAGGTTTCGGGGCGCCGCCCCGGACCCCGCGCCTCAAACGCCGGCGAGGCTGGGATGTCCCAGGCACAGCCGGAGCGCAAACGGTGGGCCGGGCCCAGGTTTCGGGGCGCCGCCCCGGACCCCGCGCCTCAATCGCCGGCGAGGCTGGATATGCCGGCCCGAGCGCAAGGGTGGGGCGGGGGTGGACCGGGAGGTAGGAGGCATGGTGGTGGGAGGGGAGGGGCTGGTGGGGGGATCGTATGCTCCGGGGATGAGGAACAACGTGGGGGCGGGGCCTTCGGAGAACGGGATGCGGCGGGCGTTGCGGCGGGCCCGCGACGGCGTGGCGCTGGACGTCGGGGAGGCCGCGATCCTGTTGCAGGCCCGGGGGGCCGATCTCGAGGACCTGACGGCCTCGGCGGGCCGCGTGCGGGACGCAGGGCTCGCGGCCGCCGGCCGCCCCGGCGTCATCACGTACTCGAAGAGCGTGTTCATCCCCCTGACCCGGCTCTGCCGGGACCGCTGCCACTACTGCACCTTCGCCACCGTCCCCGGCAAGCTCCGCCGCGAGGGCCACGGGATGTTCATGTCCCCGGACGAGGTGCTGGACATCGCCCGCCGCGGCGCGGCGCTCGGCTGCAAGGAAGCGCTGATCACGCTCGGGGACAAGCCCGAGGACCGCTGGCCCGAGGCCAGGGAGTGGCTGGACGCCCACGGGTACGACGACACCCTCGCCTACGTCCGCGCGATGGCCATCCGCGTGCTGGAGGAGACCGGGCTGCTCCCCCACCTCAACCCCGGCGTCATGTCGTGGAGCGACTTCCAGCGGCTCAAGCCCGTCGCCCCCAGCATGGGGATGATGCTGGAGACCACCGCCACCCGCCTCTGGTCGGAGCCCGGCCAGCCCCACCACGGCTCCCCCGACAAGGAGCCCGCCGTACGGCTGCGGGTGCTGGAGGACGCCGGGCGGTCCTCGGTGCCCTTCACCTCCGGGCTGCTGATCGGGATCGGCGAGACGTACGAGGAGCGCGCACAGTCGCTGTTCGCGCTGCGCCGGATCTCCCGGGCCTACCACGGCATCCAGGAGCTGATCATCCAGAACTTCCGCGCCAAGCCGGACACGGCCATGCGCGGGATGCCCGACGCGGATCTGGACGACCTGGTCGCGACGGTGGCCGTGGCCCGGCACATCATGGGGCCGGCCGGCTGCCTCCAGGCGCCGCCCAACCTGGTCGACAGCGAGTACGGGCGGCTGATCGCGGCCGGGATCGACGACTGGGGCGGGGTGTCCCCGCTGACCCCCGACCACGTCAACCCCGAGCGGCCCTGGCCGCAGATCGACGAGCTGGCCGCCCGGTCCGCCGAAGCCGGCTTCACGCTGCGCGAACGGCTGTGCGTGTACCCGGAGTTCGTGCAGCGGGGCGAGCCGTGGCTGGACCCGCGGGTGCTGCCCCACGTCCGCGCCCTGGCCGAGCCGGAGACCGGGCTGGCGAAGGAGGACGCGGTCGTCGCCGGGCTGCCCTGGCAGGAGCCGGACGAGGGCTTCGGGGCCAGCGGGCGGACGGATCTGCACGCCACCATCGACACCGACGGGCGGACCGGCGACCGGCGCGGGGACTTCGACGCCGTCTACGGCGACTGGGAGGCGCTGCGGGAGGCCGCCGCGCCCGGGATGGTGCCGGAGCGGATCGACACCGACGTACGAGCCGCCCTGCGGCAGGCCGCGGCCGACCCCACCGCGCTGACCGACGCGGAGGCGCTGGCTCTGCTGCACGCCGACGGCCCGGCGCTGGACGCGCTCTGCAGCGTGGCGGACGACCTGCGCCGGTCGGTCTCCGGCGAGGACGTCACGTACATCGTCACCCGCAACATCAACTTCACCAACGTCTGTTACACCGGCTGCCGCTTCTGCGCCTTCGCCCAGCGGCGCACCGACGCCGACGCGTACACCCTCTCCCTGGAGCAGGTCGCCGACCGGGCCGCGCAGGCCTGGGAGGTCGGTGCGACCGAGGTGTGCATGCAGGGCGGCATCCACCCGGACCTGCCCGGCACCGCCTACTTCGACATCGCACGGGCGGTGAAGGAGCGGGTACCGGGCATCCACGTGCACGCCTTCTCCCCCATGGAGGTGGTCAACGGCGCCACCCGGACGGGGATGTCGATCCGGGACTGGCTGACCGCCGCCAAGGAGGCCGGGCTGGACTCCATCCCCGGCACGGCCGCGGAGATCCTGGACGACGAGGTCCGCTGGGTGCTCACGAAGGGGAAGCTGCCGGCCGCCGACTGGATCGAGGTCGTCTCCACCGCCCACGAGCTGGGCATCCGGTCCTCCTCGACCATGATGTACGGGCACGTGGACCAACCCCGGCACTGGCTGGGGCACTTCAGGACCCTCGCGGGGATGCAGCGGTCGGCGCTGGAGAAGGGGGTGGCGGGCTTCACCGAGTTCGTGACCCTGCCCTTCATCCACACCAACGCGCCCGTCTACCTGGCGGGCATCGCCCGGCCGGGCCCGACCGTCCGCGACAACCGCGCGGTGACGGCCATGGCCCGGCTGCTGCTGCACCCGTACATCCCCAACATCCAGACCAGTTGGGTGAAGCTGGGCGCGGAAGGCGCCGCCGAGATGCTGCGCTCGGGCGCCAACGACCTGGGCGGGACCTTGATGGAGGAGACCATCTCCCGCATGGCGGGATCGAGTTACGGCTCGTACAAGTCGGTCCGCGACCTGGTGGCGGTCGCCGAGTCCGCCGGCCGCCCGGCCCGCGCCCGCACCACCCTCTACGGCGAGGTCCCGGAAGAGCGCCTGCGCACCGCCGCCGCCTCGGACGGCCACCTGCCGGAACTGCTGCCGGTACTGGAGTAGGTCCGTACGGGAACGGGCCCCGTGGCCCGACGCCGATGCACCGGGGCCCGGCCGCTGTGTGCGGCCGGGCCCCGGTGCATCCCGGTGCCGGGTCAGCCGAGGAGGAGGTCGCGCTTCAGGTCGGCGAGGGCGTGGTGGTCGAGGGCCAGGCCCTGGTGGGTGTAGTTGCGGAAGGTGCCGAACTTTGCGGTGACCTCGTCGTAGCCGGAGTTCAGGTACTCGGGGCGGACGTCGAGCAGCGGCTTGTAGACGGCGGCCTGGGCCGGGGGCAGGTGGCTCAGGATCGCGTCGTTGGCGGCCTTGCGGTAGTCGTTGCTGGCCAGGTAGTCGGCCGTGACCGTCTCGCGCGGCACGCCGAGGGCGGTGAGCAGGGCGGCGGCGGCCCAGCCGGTGCGGTCCTTGCCGGCGGTGCAGTGGAAGAGGACGGCGGTGCCGGGGGCGTCGGAGCCCTCGATGCCGGCGAAGACCGTGCGGTAGGCGGCCTTGCCGGAGTCCGCGCTGACCATGGTCTTCTCGGCGCCGACCATGGAGGCCACGGCCTCGTCGGGGGTGCGCGGCATGGCGTTGAAGCCGGACTCGCCGAAGACGTCGGCGACGGTGTACTTCACCCCGGCCGGGACGACGTCCGGGTCCTTGTCGCGCTCGCTCTGCATGCGCAGGTCGAAGATGCCCTTGATGCCGAGGCGCTGGAGCTTGGCGGCGTCGTTCGGGGTGAGGTGGTTCAGGGCGTCGGAGCGGTAGACCTCGCCCATCTTGACCCAGTGGCCGTCCGCGGTGCGGTAGCCGCCGGCGTCGCGGAAGTTGACCGTGCTGTCCAGCTTGACCAGGCGGTCGGCCAGGCGCAGGCCCTGGCCGTGGTCGGCCTGGAAGGTGAACCACTGGCGGTCGGCCGCGGGCAGTCCGGTGACCGTCGCCTCGCCGCGGGCGCCGCCGCGGGCGACGACCTTGCCGTGCGCGCGGACCTCGACGCGGCGGACGCCCTCGGTGTCCCACTTCAGGGTGTACGAACCGTCGGCAGCGGCCGTGACGGTCGCGGCGGTGAAGGGGATGGCGGGGTGGTGGCCGTGGTGCGGGTGCGCGGCGGCGGGGGTGGCGGCGAGGGCCAGGGCCAGCGCGGTGGCACCGGCGAGGGTGGTGGCGAGGGCGGCGGACTGGCGGCGGGCGGCTGCGGGCTTCATGGAGGGAACGTTCCGAGCCACGGGCGAACCGTTCCTGAACGCGACGTGGCCGGAAGCGACCGGCCGGATGACGATGTTTGGCAAAGCGTGCCATGCGGGCAATCCGCGGCGAGGCGCTGGCGGGCGGGGCCCCTGGGGCCCCCGGGACCGCGGCGGGACGGTCGCCGGGGTGAACGGACCCGGTCCTCGCGGGGTGGCCGGGCGCGGGCGGATGTTCGGATTCCAGCCGTTCTCCGCTCACCTTCGCGCCGCCGGGCGGACTCCGTCCGATTTCGTTCGATGGTGTCCATTACAGTGCTGCGCCAGAGCCAGTTGGGGGGTTCCGTGAGCTCAGCGACAGTGACCACGTCCACGCCCGTGTGGGGTCGGACGGAGCAGCAGGACTTCCGCAGCCGGGTGCGGGGGGCGCTGCTCGGCAGCGCCATCGGCGACGCGCTCGGCGCGCCGGTCGCCGGGCTGTCCCTGGACGGCATCCGCGAGACCCACGGCCTGGAGGGGCTGACCGAGCTGGCCCCGGCCTACGGGCGGCGGGGCAGCGTGACCGCCTCCACGCAGCTGACCCTCTTCACGGTGGACGGGCTGATACGGGCCCACGTACGCCGCGACACCGGGGCCTGGCACCCGCCGACCGACGTGCACCGGGCCTACCTGCGGTGGGCCGCCACCCAGCACGACTGGGGGCCCGACGAACGCCGCACCGACAACGGCTGGCTGGCCCGCGAGGAATGGCTCTACGCCCGGCGCGGGCCGGACCGGGCCTGCCTGACCGGTTTCGGGGACGAGATCCTCGGCACCCTCGAGAAGCCGAAGAACCCGACGGCGCGGGACGCCGGGGCGACCGTGCGGTCGGCGCCCTTCGGGCTGCTGGTCGGCTGGGAGCCGGCGCTGGTCCTCCAGCTCGCGGTCGAGTGCGCGGCGCAGAGCCACGGGCACCCGACGGCCTACCTGTCGGCCGGGGCCTTCGCGGTCATCGTGCACGGGCTGGCCCGCGGGGACAGCCTGGACGCGGCGGTGCAGCGGGCGCTGGGGATGCTGGGGTCTCGGCCGGGGCACCAGCCGGTCACCGACGCCCTCCAGCGGGCGCTGGGGGCCGTCCGGCAGGGCCTGCCCTCGCCCAAGCTGGTCGAGTCGCTGTCCCCCGGGGACGGGCGGGACGCGGAGGACGCGCTGGCGGTGGCCGTGTACTGCGCGCTGGTGGCGGAGGACCTGCGGCACGGGCTGCGGCTGGCCGTCAACCACGGCGGGGACTCGACCGCGACGGGGGCGCTGTGCGGGTCCCTGCTGGGGGCGCTGTCCGGCGAGACGGCGCTGCCGCCGGCTTGGCTGGCGGAGTTGGAGGGGCGGGCGACGGTGCTCGAACTGGCCGATGACTTTGCCATGGAGATGACGCAGGGGCCGGCGTTGCACGGGCCTGCGGTCGCCTCTCCGGGGTGGCTGGGGCGGTATCCGCGGGGGTGACCCCGCTCGCCCCTTCGGGCCTTGGCCCTGGGCTTGCCCCTCGGGGGCGTGGGTTTGCCCCTCCGGGGCGTGGGGTTGCCCCTGCGGGGCTGGGGCTTGGCCCTGCGGGGCTGGGCTTGCCCCCCGGGGCGTGGGCTTGCCCCTCCGGGGCTTGGGTTTGGCCTTGCGGGGCGTTCGACCTGTCCCTCGGGGGGGGCGGTGGCGGGTGGGGGCCGCTGCGCGGGGCTGGTCCCCTACCCGCCCCTTCCCGAAACCGGTGGGCTCCGCCCCCGGATCCCCCGTTGCCCGGGCGCTGCGCGCCGGGCCTTTCGGGGGCTCCGCCCCCGGACCCCCGCGCCTCAAACGCCGGCGAGGCGCTGGCCGGCCGGGCGGAGGCGTACGCGCTCAAGCGGGCCCCCCGGGTCGGGG
>NZ_JBFBGK010000198.1:0-6059 GCF_040684615.1 Streptomyces sp. NPDC089919 | reverse complement strand
GCCAGCTCACCCACCGAGTGCCCGATCAGCACATCGGCGGTGATCCCCAGCGACTCGACCAGCCGGAACAGCGCCACCTCGACCGCGAACAACGCAGCCTGCGTGAACTCCGTACGGTCCAACAGCCCGGCCTCGGCCGAACCCTCCGCCGCGAACAACAACTCCTTCAACGACCGGCCCAACAGCCCGTCGAACATGGCACAAACGGCATCCAGAGACTCCGCGAACACCGGGTAGGAGGCCGCCAGTTCGGCACCCATCCCAGGCCGCTGCGCGCCCTGCCCCGTGAACAGGAAGGCGGTCTTGCCCTGAACCGGGCCGGATCCGCCGGGGCCGCGCGCAATGAGGGCGTCCAGAGCGTTCAGCAGACCCTCGCGGTCCGAGGCGGCCACGAACGTCCGCCGGTCGAACTGTGCCCGCGAGGCCACCGCCGAGCACGCCACGTCCAGGACGTCCAGCTCAGGCCGCTCGGCAAGGTGCGCCCGCAGCCGCTCGGCCTGGGCGACCAGGGCCTCCGGGGTCTTGGCCGACATCAGCACCGGCAGGACCGGCGGCCGGTGCCCGGACACCGGCTCGGCGGCCGGCTCCTCCGGTGCCGCCTCGACGATCACGTGCGCGTTGGTACCGCTGATGCCGAAGGAGGAGACGCCCGCCCGCCGGGGCCGGTCACCCGTCGAGGGCCACTCGACCGCCGCGGTCAGCAGCTCGACCTCGCCGGCCGACCAGTCGATGTACGGGGACGGCTCGTCCACGTTCAGCGTCTGGGGCAGCACGCCGTGCTGCATCGCCTTCACCATCTTGATGACACCCGCCACACCGGCCGCGGCCGAGGTGTGACCGATGTTGGACTTGATCGAACCCAGCAGCAGCGGGCCGTTCTCCCGCTCCTGGCCATAGGTCGCGAGGACGGCCTGGGCCTCGATCGGGTCACCCAGCCGGGTACCCGTCCCGTGGCCCTCCACCGCGTCGACCTCCGCCGGGCTCAGCCCGGCGTTCTCCAGCGCCTGCCGGATCACCCGCTCCTGCGACGGACCGTTCGGCGAGGTGAGGCCGTTGCTCGCGCCGTCCTGGTTCACCGCACTCCCCCGGATCACGCCCAGGACCCGGTGACCGTTGCGCTGCGCGTCCGACAACCGCTCCACCACCAACAGCCCGAGACCGTCGGAGAAGCCGGTGCCGTCCGCGGCCGCCGCGTACGACTTGCAGCGACCGTCCTCCGCCAGACCCCGCTGGCGGCTGAACTCCTGAAGGAGGAACGGACCCGACATCACCGTCACGCCGCCGACGAGGGCCAGTGAGCACTCGCCCGAGCGCAGGGCCTGCGAGGCCAGGTGCAGGGCGACCAGCGAGGAGGAACACGCCGTGTCCACGGACACCGCCGGACCCTCCAGCCCCAGGCTGTAGGCGACCCGGCCGGAGACCACGCTCGTGGTGGTGCCGGTCAGACGGAAGCCCGCCAGCTCCGGCGGGGTGGCCGACAGCCCGTAGTCCGAGGACACGACACCGCAGAAGACGCCGGTGTCGGTGCCGCGGAGGGTGGCCGGGTCGAACCCGGCGTCCTCCAGTGCCTCCCACGAGGCCTCCAGCAGCAGCCGCTGCTGCGGGTCCATGGCCAGCGCCTCGCGCGGGCTGACGCCGAAGAAGCCGGCGTCGAAGTCCCCTGCGGTGTCCAGGAACCCACCGCCCCGCGTGGTGAGCGTGCCGGCCCGCTCCGGGTCGGAGTCGGTGAGCCGTGCCAGGTCCCAGCCACGGTCGGTCGGCAGGCCGGAGATCGCGTCCCGGCCCTGCGCCACCAACTGCCACAGTTCCTCGGGCGAGTTGACTCCACCCGGGTAGCGGCAGGCCATGCCGACGATCGCCAACGGCTCGTCCGTACGAGCACTCTTGCGCCGGGTACGCACCACCGCCGCGGCCGGCTCCGCACCGCCGGCCTCGCTGAGGAGGAGGCGGGCGATGGCGGCGGGGGTGGGGTGGTCGAAGACCAGGGTGGTGGGCAGCCGCAGGCCGGAGGCCTGGGTCAGCCGGTTCCGCAGTTCCACCGCGCCGAGCGAGTCGATGCCCAGCTCGCGGAAGGCCCGCTCGGGCTCGACCGCCGCGCCGGACGCGTGCCCGAGTACGGCCGCGACCTGAGCCGTGACCAGGTCGAGCACGACCTGCTCCCGGTCCCCATCGGCAACCCCCGCCAGCCGCTGGACCAGCGAACCGGTCCCGGTGGCGGTCTGACGCGCCTGGGCGCGGACCAGGCCGCGGAAGAGCGGCGGGAGCATGCCCGAGCGGGCCTGTCCCCGCAGCACGCCCAGGTCCAGCAGGACCGGGACCAGCAGCGCCTCGTCGATCTGACCGGAGCGGTCGAACAGCTCCAGACCCAGCTCGGTGGGAAGCGCGGAAGTGCCCATCCGTTCCAGGCGGGCGATCTCCGCCTCGTCCAACGTGCCCGACATGCCTGCCGTGTTGGCCCACAGGCCCCAGGCGAGGGAGGTCGCGGGCAGACCCGCGGACCGCCGGGTCGCCGCCAGGGCGTCCAGGAAGGCGTTCGCCGCAGCGTAGTTGCCCTGACCCGGGCCGCCGATCAACGCCGAGACGGAAGAGAAGAGCACGAACGCGGAGAGGTCCATGCCCGCGATCAGCTCGTGCAGGTGCAGTGCGGCGTCCAGCTTGGGACGCAGCACCCGCTCCACCTGCTCGGGCGTGAGCGAGGCGACCACACCGTCGTCCAGGACACCGGCGGCATGGACCACGGCCGTCAGCGGCCGGTCCAACGAGCCGATCAGCGAGTTGAGTTGATCACGGTCCGCAACGTCACACGCGGCGACCCGGACCCGGGCCCCCAGCGCCTCCAGCCCCGCGACCAGCTCCTCCACGCCGTCCGCCGCCGAGCCACGACGGCTGACGAGCAGCAGGTCGCGCGCCCCGTGTTCCCGGACGAAATGACCCGCGAACTCGGCACCCAGACCACCGGTACCACCCGTGATCAGGACCGTGCCCTCCGGGTCCAACGGCGCCGGGACCCTCAGCACGATCTTGCCGACGTTCCGGCCCTCACGCAGGAACCGGAACGCCTCCGCACCCCGCCGTACGTCCCACGAACGGATCGGCGAGTGGTGCAGCACACCCTGCTCGAAGAGAGCGACCAGGTCCAGAAGCATCTCCTGGATCCGGTCCGAACCCGCCTCCAGCAGGTCGAAGGCGACGTAGCGCACCCCCGGGTGGGCGCCGGCCACCTGCTCCGCGTCGCGGATGTCGGCCTTGCCCATCTCCAGGAACCGGCCGCCGCGGGGCAGCAGGTCGAGCGAGGCGTCGATGAACTCGCCGGCGAGGGCGTTGAGGACGACGTCCACACCCGAGCCGGCCGTCTCCCGCTGGAACGCGTCCCGGAAGGAGAGGTCACGGGAGGACGCGATCCGCTGCTCCAGGACCCCGGAGTCGCGCACCGCCGCCTGCTTGGACTGGCTGGCGGTGGCGTAGACCTCGGCGCCGAAGTGACGGCCGAGCTGCACCGCCGCCGAACCCACACCACCGGCAGCAGCATGCACCAACAGCCGCTCCCCCGGACGCACATCACCCAGGTCGGTCAGCGCGTAGTAGGCGGTCAGGAAGACCAGCGGCATCGCCGCCGCCTCCTCGAACGACCACCCTTCCGGCATCCGCACCACCATCCGGTGATCCGTCACACCCAGCGGACCGAACGGATCCATCAACAGACCCATCACCCGGTCACCGGCCGCCAGGCCGCCGACCTCGGATCCGACCTCCAGGACCACGCCGGCGGCCTCGCTGCCGAGCGGCGCCTCACCCGGGTACGTCCCCAGCGCGATCAGCACGTCGCGGAAGTTCAGGCCCGCGGCCCGGATGCCGATCCGCACCTCCTGCGGGCCGAGCGGGCGGTCCGCGTCGGAGGGCAGGATCGCCAGACCGTCCAGCGAACCCTTCCGCTCGATACCGAGCCGCCACGGCCGTTCCGTCGGCTGCGTGGCCGTCCGGGCCAGCCTCGGAACCAGCAACTCACCGCCCCGGACCGCGATCTGCGGCTCGTCCCCGCCGAGGAAGGCCGACCACTCCGGCAGCTCGTCGGTGTCGGCGTCCACCAGCACGATGCGTCCGGGGTTCTCCGACTGCGCACTGCGGACCAGACCCCATACCGGCGCCTGCACCAGATCCGGCGCCCCGTCGCCGACCGCCACCGCGTTCCGGGTGACGACCACGAGGCGGGTGTCCGCGAACTGCCCACCGGTCAGCCACTGCTGGAGGAGCCCCAGCGTGGAGCCGGTCACCTCGCGTGCCGCGGTGGCGAGTTCGGAGCCTGCCGTCCGTACGGGCGACCCGACCGTCACCACCACCGCCTCGGGCGCAGGAGCGCCCCCGGCCAGTTCTCGGTCGAGCGCGGCCAGGTCCTCGTACCGCACTCCCCTCGCCGACACGGTGTCGCCGATCAGGGCCACCGACACCTCGGGACCCGCCGGGCGCTCCGTCAGCGGCGTCCAGTCCAGCCGGTACAGCGGGCTACTGCTCTGCTTCGTGCCCTGGATCTGGGCCGGGTCCACGGGGCGGAAGGCCAGCCTGGCGACGCTCGCCACCGGCTGTCCGGCCTCGTCCGCGATGTCGATCCGCAGCGCCGAGGCGCCGGCCGGGGTCAGCCTGACCCGGATCCGGGCCGGCCCGGCGCCCTGGCCGAACCGGACTCCGGTCCAGGAGAACGGCAGTTGGGCCACCGGTGCGCCGTCGGCGCTCAGGCCGTCGAGCCCGCCGTGCAGTGCGGCGTCGAAGAGCGCGGGATGCAGCGCGAACCCGCTCGCGGTGTCCACCCGGTCGTCCTGCACGGCGATCTCGGAGTAGACGGTCTCCCCGTCCCGCCAGACCGCCCGGACGCCCTGGAAGGCGGGCCCGTACTCCAGGCCGAGGTCGGCGAAGCGCGGGTAGACCGCGTCCACGGCCTGCGGTTCCGCGTCGGCCGGGGGCCACTGGCCGGCCCAGTCCTCGGTCGTGACGACCGTGCCGGCGGCCGGGGTCAGGGCGCCCCGGGCGTGGCAGGTGACCTGGGGTGCGGACTCGTCCTGCGCCTCGGTGCGCGAGTACAGCGCCACCTCACGGCGGCCGTCCCCGTCGGGCTCCCCGACCTTGACCTGAAGGTGCACCGGGGTGCTCCCGGCCAGCATCAGCGGGGCTTCGAGCACCAGCTCCTCGACCACGGGCGCACCCGTCTGCCGTCCGGCGGCGGCGGCCAGCTCGACGAGCGCGGTACCCGGGACCACGACCGTGCCGTGCACCTCGTGGTCGCGCACCCAGGGTGCGCCGTCCTGGGAGAGCCGGCCGGTGAAGACCCACTCGTCCTGGTCGCCGACCGGGACGGCGGCGCTCAGGAGGGGGTGGTCGACCGCCCCGAGGCCGGCCGCGGCCGGGTCCCCGGAGCCGAGGCCTGGCGCGACCCAGTAGCGCTCGCGCTGGAAGGCGTACGTCGGGAGGTCGACGCGACGCGCACCGGTACCGGCGTAGTACGCGGTCCAGTCGACGGGGACACCGGCGACGTGGGCCTGGCCCAGGAAGGCGGCGAAGGCCCCCGGCTCGGGCGTACGGGCCCGCAGGGCGGGCAGGAAGACGGCGTCGTCGGTGTCCACGGTCTGCTGGGCGAGGGCGGTCAGGACCGCATCGGGGCCCAGCTCGAGGAACCGGGTCACGCCCTCGTCGGCGAGGGTCCGGATGCCGTCGGCGAAGCGGACCGCCTCCCGGACGTGCGAGACCCAGTACGACGGGTCGGTCAGCTCGGCCGACACCAGCCCACCGGTCAGGTTCGACACCACCGGGATCCGGGGCTCGTGGAAGGTCAGACCCTCCGCGACCGCCCGGAACTCCGCCAGCATCGGCTCCATGAGCGGCGAGTGGAAGGCATGACTGACCCGCAAGCGGGTCGTCTTACGGCCCTGCTCCTCCCAGAACGGCAACCACGCCTCAATCGCGTCGAGTTCACCTGACACGACCAGCGAGGTCGGCCCGTTGACCGCCGCCACCGACAGCCGGCCTCCGAACTCCGCCAGAGATGAATGGACTTCGGCCTCGGTCGCCTG
>NZ_JBFBGK010000197.1:0-6113 GCF_040684615.1 Streptomyces sp. NPDC089919 | reverse complement strand
CGCCCGCGCGCGGGGGGGCCGCGCGGGGGGGCGCGCCGCCCCGGGCGCGTCCGCGCGGGGCGGGTGGGCCCCGCCGCCGGCCCGCCGGGCCGCTCCCGGCAGCGGACCGCCCGTCACACGAGCCGGACGGCTCCGGAGGGACGGTCGTAGGCCAGGCTGCGCTCGACCACGCCGGTCGACGGGTTCTGCGCGCCGACGAACTTCCCGCCGCCGATGTAGATGGCGACGTGGTACGCGCTGCCCTTGCCGCCCCAGTAGAGGATGTCGCCGGGCTGGAGGGCGTTGAGGGAGACCTCCCGTCCGACGGTCGACTGGGCCTGGGAGACGCGCGGCAGACTGATCCCGGCCTGCTTGTAGGCCGCCTGGACCAGGCCCGAGCAGTCGTAGGCGCCCGGGGACGTGCCGCCGTAGATGTAGAGGCCCCCGACCTGGGACCGGGCGAACGCGACGGCCGCCGCGGCCCCCTGGCCCGGGGCCGGGACCGTGGACCGGGCCGTGCCCGCCTTGGACTGGGCGGCCTTCGCCCTGGCCGCCTTCTCGGCCGCGGCCTTCGCCCTGGCCGCCTTCTCCTTCGCGGCCTTCTCCTTCGCGGCCTTCGCCGCCGCCTCTGCCGCGGCCTTCTCGGCCGCCGCCTTCTGCGCCGCCTTCTCCGCGGCGGCCTTGGCCTCCGCCGCCGCCTGGGCATGGGCCTCGCCCGTCGCCGCGACGGCGTTCGAGGCCAGGGCCGAGCTGGAGCGGACGAGGGCGCTCAGGTCCAGCTCCATCGTGATGGTGTCGCGGTCCCGGTCGTCCTCCTGGGCGTCGGCCGCCACCGGGGAGACTGCCGCGATGGTGCCGAGCACGCCGGTGATCACACCGGCCCGCACGGCCGTGACGCCGTTCCTGCCGGCTGGTCGGCGGTGTCTGCCCGACCTGTCGGGCGGTGAGTGGGGACGCCATGACGTGCGACGTGAGTCGGCCGTGCGGTCGGCCGTGGCCGTGCGGGCGCGGTGGGACATGGGGAACCATCCTTTCGGTCGCCCCGCGGGGCGTTCTGGGTTCGGTGACGGAGCTGCCCGACGCGTCCGGTGACGCGTACGGGGTCGGTGGGATGTGGTGGTGGACGATCAGAGCGGGGGCCGGGGCGGGCCATCCGGCGGATCCCCGCCCGGCGACGAGGGATCGCCGGGGAAGGAGGGCGAGGGCGTCCCGCCCGGGTCCGGCAGCGGGTCGGTCGGGTCCGAGGGCTCCGGCGGGGCCGGGTCCACCGGGGTCTGCGGTACGGAGGGCGAGGCGGGCGGGGGCACCACGGGCGTCCCGCCCGGCCGGCCGCCGGGGCCGGGGGCCGTGTCCCGGCCGCCGGATCCGGTGGCCGCAGACGTGTCGGAGGTACCGGACGCGGCGCCGGCCGGGGTGCGGAAGCCCTTGACCGCGGTGTCCGCGAGGGCCGCCTTGGTGTAGGCGGCCCACACCCGGGCCGGGAAGCCGCCGCCACCGCCGGACTGGCCGCCCAGACCGCTCAGGCTCTGCTGGGCGTGGGTGACGGGATCCTCCCGGAAGAGGCTCACCGAGGTCGTCAGTTCCGGGGTGTAGCCGACGAACCAGAACGACTTGCCGTCGTTGGTCGTGCCGGTCTTGCCCGCGGCCGGCCGGCCGGCGGCCTTGGCCGCCCGGCCGCTGCCGTACGAGGCGTTCACGGTGGTGCGCAGCACGTCGGTGACGGTGTCGGCGGTCTTGGCGCTGAAGGCCCGCTTCGAGCCGCCTCCCTTCAGCTCCCGCTGCTCGTCGCCGTGGCTCATCTCCAGGACCAGGCGCGGGTCGTGCCGCACCCCCCGGTCGGCGAAGGTGGCGTAGGCGCCGGCCATGTCGAGGGCACTGGGCGTGGCGACGCCCAGGGGCAGGGACGGGACCGCGGTGAGCCCCGGGGTGGCGTCGGGCAGACCGGCGGCGACCGCCGCCTTGCGGACGGACCCGAGCCCGGTGTCCGCGGCGAGCTGCACGAACACGGTGTTGACCGACCGGGCCATCGCCTCCCGGACCGAGATCGGCCCGTAGCTCTTGCCGCCCTGGTTGCCCGGGGCGTACCCGTTGGTCGCCGTGTAGCCGTCGTTCCCGTCGTACAGGGTGCGGGTACCGATCTGCTGGCCCTTGCCGTTGCTGGCCTTGTCCTCCAGGGCGGCGGCGAAGGCGAAGGGCTTGAAGGTGGAACCCGCCTGGACGTCGCGCCGGGTCGCGTCGTTGACGAACTGCTTGAGGTAGTCGGGGCCGCCGTAGAGCGCGAGGACCTTGCCGGTGTCGTTCTCCACGGACGCCGCGCCCGCCCGCACGTTGCGGTCGGAGGCGCGGGTGCCCGGCTTCAGCTTGGAGCGCAGCTCCTTGTCGACGGCGGCGACGAGGTCGGCCTGCTTGGCCTTGTCGAAGGTGGTCTTGATCCGCCAGCCGCCGGCGTCGAGTTCGGCCTCCGTCACGGTGCCGTCGGCGATGAGGGAGGCGCGCGCCGCCTGCATCAGGTAGCCGTTCTGGCCGGCCATGCCCTCGTTCTGCTTGGGGGCGACGGGCTCGGGGAAGACGGCGGCCGCGCGCTGCTGGGCGGTGATGGCGCCCATCGCGCGCATGCCGTCCATGACGTAGTTCCAGCGGGCGACTGCGCGGTCGCGGTACTCGGGGGACTGCTTGACGTCGTACCTGCTCGGGGCGTTGAGCAGCGTGGCCAGGTAGGCGCCCTGGGCGGCGGTGAGGTCCTTGGCCTCCACCCCGTAGTACGAGGCGGCCGCCGACTGGATGCCGTAGGCGCCGCGCCCGTAGTAGCTGGTGTTGAGGTAGCCCTGGAGGATCTCGTCCTTGGACATCTGCTGGTTCACCTTGACCGCGATGAAGAGCTCCTTGAACTTCCGGGTCAGGGAGGTCTCCTGGGTCAGGTAGTGGTTCTTCACGTACTGCTGCGTGAGGCCGGACCCGCCCTGGCGGGAGCCACCGGTGACGTTGTTGAAGGCGGCTCGCGCGATGCCGCCGATCGAGATGGCGGGGTCGGTGTAGAACGTGCGGTCCTCGGCGGCGAGCGTCGCCTGCTGCGCGGCCTTGGACACCTGCTCCAGCGTCACGCTGGTGCGCCGCGCCACGCCGGAGCGGCCGATCTCGGTGCCGTCCCGGTAGAGCCACACGTTGCTCTCGGCCACGGCCTTCTTGTTGGGGTCCGGGACGTCGACCAGCGCGTAGCCCGCGCCGAACAGGCCCATCAGGAGCAGCAGCCCGCCCAGGAAGGACCACAGGAGCACCTTGGGGCGGGGCACGAAGCGGCGCCATCCGGTGCGGCGCGGGGTGGCCTCGAGGGCCTTGCCCCGGCGGTACACGGTGCCCCCGCCGTACGGTGCGGGGCGGGGGGCGGCGCGACGGGCCGCCCGTCCTGCTCCGGGGGGCGGCGCGGGCTCGCCGCCGGCGCCGTACGGCCGCCGGCCGCGGGGAGGTTCGCGGTGTGCACGCATGCCGCAGAAGCTACGGTCGCCCGCCCTAACGGAGGGTTGCCCACACCTCGGCGGCCGGTAACCGGGCGGCTCGTGGACACCTCCGGGCCGGCCGCACAGCATGGGTGGCTCCCCCCCGACCTCCCGAGAGGACCCCTGGCATGTATCCGATCACCGTTGTACCGGAGCAGGACTCCTTCACCTATCCCGAGCCCGCCCACCCGGAGCCCGCCCACCCGGAGCCCGTCCACGAGCGGTCGGCCTACGGCACGGCCCCCGCCGGCGGCTATGCGGGCGCCCCCGTGCTGACGGCCGTACCCGCGCCGTCCGGGGCCCAGGCGTACGTGGCCGTGCCGGCGCGCCCCGCCGTCTCCACGGTCAACACCCCGGTGTACGACGAGCTGATGGCCGACTGGATGGCCGCCGGCCGCTACTGGCCCGGAGCCGACCGGCACCCCGACTGGGCGGCCTTCGGCTACGACGCGCCGCACCTGTCCGCGGACCTGCGCCACGCCGGCCACGCCTCGGGAGCGTTCTGAGGCGGCGCCGGGAGCGCCGGTGGGGACGGACGGGCAGTCCGGCGGCCAGTCCTCCGGACGCGCCAAGGGTCCCGAAAGCCGTGGGCAGGCCCGGGCAAGGGTTCCGGCGCCGCCCGCCCGCCGCCCTTCGGCCTGCGCCGGCCCGGCGGCGGGCGCTCCGCGAGAGCGGCGCGGGTCCTTCCCCCCGTCGGGGGAGCGAGCGGGGGAGCACCCCCCTCCGCCGATCGTTCACCGCTCTCACCTGCTGTTTCTCCAGTCGACTCACTGTTGCTGTGACCCAGGTCACAGGACTTTGGTCCCATTACGAAGACTGCTAGTAGATGCCTCGGGGGAGCCGGGCCGACGTCTTCACCAGCGCGGCGGCGCGGCGGTGCGGGGGGCTGGGCGTCCCGCACGTCTACGAAGCGGTTTAGTGGCAAAGGGTGTTTGCGGGCCTCGGTGAGAGCTGGCTAGATCGGTGGGGAGCGGTCCGGACGTCCCGGCCCCAGCCGATGCGGACCGGCATCGACCGCCCCCGAACCCCCTTCAGGAAGGCCCCGTCATGTCCCGCGTTCCGATGCCCCGCCTCCGCCGCCGCAAGAGCACCACCGCCGGTCTCACGGCCGCCGCGGCGGTACTCGTCGCCGGCGGAGCCCTGATGGGTGCGGCGCCGGCCCAGGCGGCCACCCTCAGTCCCCAGCAGATCGCGCACCAGCTGATCCCGAACGCCGGTCAGTACGCGGCCTTCAGCTCGATCGTCTCCCGCGAGAGCGGCTGGAACCCTCGGGCCGTCAACGCCTCCTCGGGCGCCTACGGGCTCGGCCAGGCCCTCCCCGCCGCCAAGATGGCCTCCGTCGGCTCCGACTGGCGCACCGACCCGGCGACCCAGATCAAATGGGCCCTGAACTACATGGACACGCGGTACGGCAGCCCCGAGGCCGCCTGGTCCTTCTGGCAGACGCACGGCTGGTACTGACGGCTCCGACGGCCTAGGCGCATCGGCGCTGCGAAGCGCCGATGCGGCGGGCCGGGCGCCGCGCGTACGGTTCGGCCGGTGGGCGGCCCGGGTCACCCGGTCGTCGCTCCCGCGCCCCCGGGAATGTTCTGGCCGGAGCCCCCGTTCAGGCATATAGTTGAATCTTCAACGAACACGAGTAAGGGGACCGGCCATGCAGTTCGGGATCTTCAGCGTCGGTGACGTCACGACCGATCCGACGACCGGGCGGACGCCGAGCGAGCACGAGCGGATCAAGGCGATGCTGGCCATCGCGCAGAAGGCGGAGGAGGTCGGGCTCGACGTCTTCGCCACCGGTGAGCACCACAACCGGCCCTTCGTCCCCTCCTCGCCCACCACCATGCTCGGCTACCTCGCGGCCCGCACCGAGAACCTCATCCTCTCCACCTCGACCACGCTGATCACCACCAACGACCCGGTGAAGATCGCCGAGGACTTCGCGATGCTCCAGCACGTCGCGGACGGCCGGGTCGATGTGATGATGGGCCGCGGCAACACCGGGCCGGTCTACCCCTGGTTCGGCAAGGACATCCGCGACGGCATCGACCTCGCCATCGAGAACTACGCCCTGCTGCGCCGCCTGTGGGACGAGGACACCGTCACCTGGAAGGGCAAGTTCCGCACCCCGCTGCAGTCCTTCACCGCCACCCCCCGCCCCCTGGACGGCGTCGCCCCCTTCGTCTGGCACGGCTCCATCCGCTCCCCGGAGATCGCCGAACAGGCCGCCTACTACGGCGACGGCTTCTTCCACAACAACATCTTCTGGCCCGCCTCCCACACCAAGCAGATGATCGACCTCTACCGCCAGCGCTACGCCCACTACGGCCACGGCACCGCCGAGCAGGCCATCGTGGGCCTGGGCGGCCAGGTCTTCATGCGCCGCAACTCCCAGGACGCGGTGCGCGAGTTCCGCCCCTACTTCGACAACGCCCCCGTCTACGGCCACGGCCCCTCCCTGGAGGAGTTCACCCGCGAGACGCCCCTGACCGTCGGCTCCCCCCAGCAGGTCATCGAGCGGACCCTCTCCTTCCGCGAGTACGCCGGCGACTACCAGCGCCAGCTCTTCCTGATGGACCACGCCGGCCTGCCCCTGAAGACCGTCCTGGAACAGCTCGACCTGCTCGGCGAGGAAGTCGTCCC
>NZ_JBFBGK010000196.1:0-6167 GCF_040684615.1 Streptomyces sp. NPDC089919 | reverse complement strand
GCGTTTGAGGCGACCGCCGCGCAGCGGTGGTGCGGGGGATCCGGGGGCAGCTGCCCACCGGTTTCGGGATGGGGGTCCCCCCGGACGGAGTCTGGGGGAGGGCGGGGAGGGGACGGCTCCGCGCAGCGGGAGCGTCAGGCCCTCCGGGCCTGCCAGGGGGCGTCCGGGACGGCGGCCGCCGCCGGGCGCGGGGCCACGTCCACGCGGAGGGGGGCCGGGAGGCCGGCCGGCCGGGCCTCGACCCGCCGGAGGCCACCCGCCGGGTCCAGCCAGTACCGGAGCCGCGACCCCCCGGCCCCCCGCCCCCGCACCGGCCCGCCGAACACCCCGTACGACCGCCCCTCCAACCGCTCCGACCCCACCCACTCCGCCCCCGACTGCGCCAGCAGCTGCGCGTTCTCCGGCCGGTCCGCCCCCAGATTGACCGTCAGCCGCAGCACCACGTCGAAGGGATCACCGGTGTAGGCCCGCGACGACCAGCCCCCCGGCGCCACCGCCCGCGCCGCGGCGGCCACCGCCGCAGGGTCCGCGGGCCCCCCGCCCGCACCGGACGGCCGCCGCGCCACCGCCAGCCCGGTCGCGTCCCAGGCCACCAGCCCGGCCCCCGGCGCGGCACCGCCCGACACCCGGTAGGAGCCGACTCCGCGGTGCCGCCGGTAGTCGACCAGCCCGGTGATCTCGACGGTGCCGCCCGCCATCGGCGCCCGGGCCACCAGCGCCGCCGGGCTCCGCTCGTACATGCTGAAGCGGGCCAAGGCCAGTTGCTGGGCCTCCTCGCCGGTCACCGGCCGGGGCCCGGGGTCCCGTACGACGGCGAAGGTCACGGCGGCCGCGGCGGCCACGGCCGTGACCAGGCCCCCGACGAGGGCGGTGCGGCGGCGGATACGGCTTCGGGGCATGGCGGACGTCTCCTCGGGAGGGGCTGGTCTGGTCGGGGCGCACGGCATCAGGCGAGGAGCGCGGCCCCCAGCGGCTGCCCCGGCGCCGCCCCCGGCAGGACGAAGTACAGCCCGGAGCCCACGTGTTCGCTGAACGGCCGCAGCGCGTCTCGGGCGGCCAGCCGCTCCTGGACCCGGACGAAGAGCTTCGGGTCGTTCATGTACGCGAGGAAGAGCAATCCCCGGTCCCCGGGCCCGTCGTCGTACGAGTAGCCGCGCCGCAGCATCCGGGCCCCGCCGTCCAACCGGGAGTGCGCCAGCCGCACATGGGCGTCGAGGGGCAGCACGTACCGGCCCTCGGGGGACTTCGCGAACAGGTCGAGCGGGGTGTGCTCGTCGCGCCGGCCCAGCGGCGCGCCGCTGTCGCGGACCCGGCCGATGACCGCCTCCTGGCGGCGGACCGGCAGCCCGGCGAAGCGCTCCGTCCGCAGCCGGATCCGCCGCATCACCAGGTAACTGCCGTCGCGGTCGGGCCCGTCGGGTACCCAGAGCCAGCGCTCCCCCTCGGCCGGGGTCGGGTTGGCCGTGCCGTCCTTGAAGCCGAGCAGGTTGCGGGGGGTGCGGCCGGCCGCGTGCGCCGGCAGGAAGCCGGTCTGCCGCCAGCGCGGCCGCAGCACGGTCCCGGCCGCCGCGGTGACCCGGGCGGCGGTGGCGGCCACGCCGGACCGGTCCTCCCCGCACACCTGGACGAGCACGTCCCCGCCGGAGAACTCCGCCGCGAGCCGGTCCCCGGGAAAGCCCGGCAACTCGCGCAGGAGGGCCGGGGCGCGCAGCCCCAGCCGGGCGGGCAGCGCCGGGCCGATGCCCACGGTGACCGTCTCCCCCGCCGGGCCGGCCGCCGACCGGCTCCAGCCGGCCAGCACCTCCCGCAGCCGGCGCGCCCCGTCGGGACCGCGCACGCCCGGCGCGAGGTCGTACCCCAGCACGAGGGCGTGCCGCTGCGCCGGGGTGAGGATGCCGGCCTGCCGGGGGCCGTGCCGGGGCCCGCCCCGGCCGGACCCGGGCGCGGCGGCTCCGGGCGCGGCGGACCCGGGCGCGGCGGACCCGCCCGGTCGTTCCGGTCCGGCCCGTCCGCCGCATCCCGTGGCCGAGCCCCCCGTGACGAGCAGGGCGCTTCCGGCGAGGAGCCCCCGGCGGCTGGGGCCGGACTGGGCGGAGGTCGACATCGGCTGCGCGTCCCGCGGGTGAGGAGGGCCTGACTGGGAGTCGCCCGACCGTACCGCCGCCCGCCCGCACGGGCCCCCGCATGCCGCCGGGCACGGCCCGGCGTGTCGCGGAGACCGCGGCGCACCGGGCGCGCCTCGCGGGACCGGCGCCCGGCAGGATCGTCGGCCCGTACGAAGAGCGCCCGATACGACGAATCCGCATGCCGGCGCGTGGATGTGTGCCACGCTCTGCACGGGCGCTGCGGGCTCCCGGCCGGGCGCCGGGGACGGTGCCCGCGCCGGGGCGGGGCGGACGGGAGGGACGCGGGATGGAGCTGGTCATCGGGGTGGTCGACCCCGAAGAGAGCGCTGCGGTACGGGACTTCTACCGCTGGCTGTGCCAGGAGGACGAACCGCCCGGCAGGTTCGAACTGACCTCGCGGCCGGTACCGGGCTCCATGGGCGGCGGCCTGGACGTCATCAACCTGGCGCTCACCCACGCCGTGGCCGTGGGCAACCTGGCCCTCGCGTACGCGGGTTGGCGCCGGGCCCGGCGCAGCCGGGCGGTCCTGACCGTCACCCGGCCGTCCGACGGCCTGACGGTCACGGTCGAGGACGGCTCGCCGGAGACGGTCCAGCGGTTGCTCAGCGCCCTGACGGCCGAGCCGCCCGCGGTCCCGGCGCCGACGCCGCCCGGCCCGGGCGCGACCGGCGCGACCGGCGCGGCCGGGACGGACACCCCGGCCGCCGGGGGCCGCTGACCGTGGAACTGGCCGACCCCCAGGGCTCGTACGCCGTCCTGATCGGCTCCTCCCGGTACGCCGACCCCGGCCTCGAGGACCTGCCGTCGGTGGCCGCCAACCTCCACGACCTGGGGCGGCTGCTGGAGGACCCGGCCGTCTGGGGCCTGCCGCCCGGGCACTGCGTCCGGATCCCGGACCCGGCCGGCACCACGGACGTCCTCGACGCGGTGCACCGGGCGGCGCAGCGGGCCACCGACTCGCTCCTGGTGTACTTCGCGGGGCACGGCCTGCCCGGCCCGGACGGCGACGGGCTGCTGCTCGCCCTGCCCGGCGCCGATCCCGAACGCCCTTACACCTGGCTGGACTTCCGGGACGTCCGGCGGGAGGTGCTGGGCAGCGGGAAGCGGGTCCACCGGGCGGTGGTGCTGGACTGCTGCTACAGCGGCCAGGCGCTGGCCGGCGGGATGAGCGGGCCGGTGACGCTCACCGAGCAGGCCCGGATCGCCGGGACGTACCTGCTGACCTCGACCTCCGCCAACACGATGGCGCTGGCCCCGCCGGGCGAAGCGCACACGGCCTTCACCGGCGAACTGATCCGGCTCCTGGAGCGCGGCCTGCCGGGCGCGGGCCCGCTGCTGACCGGCCCGGACCTGTACGACCACCTGCTCGCGGAACTCCGCGCCAAGGGCCGCCCGCTGCCCCAGCAACGCCTGAGCAACACGGGCCGCACCCTGGCCTTCGCCCGCAACCGGTACGGGGCCGCGGCCCGGGCCACGGAGCCGGCGGTGCCCCAGCCTCCGGCCCCGGTCGTCCCGGAGCCGTTCCGGGAGGTCTTGAGGGCCCAGCCCCGGGTGATCGCCGACCGTGCGGCGGTCCTGGCCGCCACCGACCCCGACGCGTCCTGGGAACTCCTCCGGCTGGCGGCGGTGACCCGGCCGGCCCAGGAGGTGGCCGCGCTGGTCCGCCTGCTGCTGGGCCGGGAGCCGTACCCCGTCCTGTCGAGACCGCTGGAAAGGATTCCGCGCCCGGGGGCGCCTCTCTCGGAAGTCGTCCACGCCACCGCGGCGGCCGACCGGTCGCCCGGGGACCTCGCCGTGTTCGCGCGGGCCCTGCGGGCACTGGACGCCGATGACGAAGCCCGGCTCCTGGTCCATCGCATCGCGGCGTTCCGCAGGCCCGAGGACGTCGCAGCCACCATCCGGGCCCTGTCCGGGAGCCGGGAACAGCCCGAGGGGGATGCCGCGGCCCTGCTCGACGCGGCGATCCGATTCCTCAGGACCACCGAGGCCGTGCTGGAGCTGGCGGGTGCGCTGTGGTCGGCGGAGCTGGACGAATGCGCCGACCGGGTGCTGCGCGCCCCCGCGGTGTCCGCGCCGCCGGAGGCGGCCCGCCTCGCGGACGCGCTGCGGGCCATGGGCAGGGTGGCGGAGGGCCTGACCCTGTACTCCTCGGTCCTGGCGGACGGTCCCCGGGAGCCGGCCGAGGTGGTCCGGATGGTGGCTGCGGCAGAGCGGGCCGGTGGGCGCATCTGGGCTCACACATTCGTCGAGGCGGCAGCGGCGGCCGACACCTCGGTCCCGGCCACCGGCGGCCTGTGCGACGCCTTGTGGGCCGCCGGTCTCGCGGGTCACGCCCGGTCCGTGCTGACCTCGTCGGCCTCCCGGCTCAAAGTCCCCGAACTCATCTCCCTGGGCGACCTCCTGCACGCGCAGGGACACGGGGCGGAAGTGCTCATCCTGTTCGACGATGCGGCCGGCCACCGGTCTCCCGAGGACGGCCTCGTCCTGGTCCGGGCACTGCGGGAGGCGGGCCGTCCGCTCGACGCCCAGGACCTCCTGGCGGCGCTCGCGCGGCGGCCGGTCGAGTTCGTCGCGGGGCTGCTCGCCGGGCTCGACGGCCCTGGTGCGGGCCGGGACCGGGACCGCGTGATGGCGGCACTGCCGACGGACCTGGCGGCGCGCACCGAGTTGATCCGCATCCTGATTGCCGGTCGCCGGCCGTACGGGTACCTCATGGGGCCCTTCTGCCGGCTACCCGCCCTGGAGATGATCGAACAGGTGCACGTCTGGCTCGGGCAGTTCGGCGACGCGCCGGCCCACGAATTGCTGCACCACCTCGTGCAGACCGCACCGGACCGGGCGGTGGAGCTCCTCGAATGCCTTGAGGAGGCCGGGCCGGGGGCCCTCGGGCGGTTCGTGCACCACAGGCCGCTGGGGGCGGATCCCCTGCTCGACCGCACCGTCCTGCGTGCCTTGCTGACGACCGTCGGCGGCCGGGCGACCGCCCCGCTGGAGCCCGTATCGGACCTGGTGATCGACCTGCTCGTGAACACGCGCGGCCAAGCCCTCGACCGCCGGGTCACGGCGATCGCGGCACTGTGCCGGGCCGGTCTGACGGAACGGGTCGATCGAGCCCTGGCTCGGAGCAATGTGCGTCAGCCGAACCCGGACGTGGTCGCTCTGGCAGCGCAGTTGACCGCCCGTGGGCTCTCGTCCAGCGCCCGGAGCGTGATCCGCGGCGCCGGGTGGATGTCCCCGGAGACCCACCGGCAACTCGTGCGGGACCTCATGGAGGCGGACCTGACCGACCTCGCGATGTACGCCGAGATGACGTACGGCGGGCCGCCCGGCCCCGGCGCGGAGGCCGGTCCGGCCATGCAGCGGGACCTCGGGGCCTGAGCCGAGGGAGCGCTGCCGGACCGGGACGGCTCATGCGCCGAGGGGCCGGGCCCTCACCCCTCCCCGTCCGGCCGGACCGCGATGTGGTCCGGTTCCAGTTCGAGCAGGACGCGGTCGGCCATGTCCAGGGCGGTCGTGTACTCGGTGGGGAGTTGGAGGCGGCCGGCCCGGTCCAGGGTGGCGTACTCGCGGGTGACCAGGGACTCGCGGCCGTCGGCGTCGACCTCGGTGCGGCGCAGGACCTCGGAGGAGGTGCGGCCGTCGCGGATGGCGACGGTGCGGCGCACCTCGGAGGCGACGGCTTGGTCGTGCGTGACGATCACGATGGTGGTGCCCAGCTCCTCGTTGGCGCGCCGGAAGGCGGCGAAGACCTGGTCGGCGGTGGCGGAGTCGAGTTCGCCGGTGGGCTCGTCGGCCAGCAGCACCGAGGGTTCGTTGGCCAGGGCCACGGCGATGGCCACCCGCTGCTGCTGGCCGCCGGAGAGCTGCCGGGGGCGGTGGTCCGCGTACCGGTCCACGCCGAGCATCGACAGCAGCTCGTCGGCCCGCTCGGCCTGGGCGCGGCGGCGGCCCCGGCCCCCGCCGCGCAGCCGCATGACCCGCGGCGCAAGCTCGGTGAACCGCCGGTCATCGTGACCGTGCCGGGCTCCGGCTACCGGATCT
>NZ_JBFBGK010000195.1:0-6255 GCF_040684615.1 Streptomyces sp. NPDC089919 | reverse complement strand
GGGCGATCAGGAGCACGCTGCCGAACTGGGACATCGCCACCGGCAGCCGGGCGAACCCACGCATCCGCCCGCCCACCCGGCCGGGGCCGGGACACGTCCGAACGGGTCCAGAGGAGGGCCCGGTGCCGCTCCGCCGCCCCGTGCCGGCGGCGCGGACCGGGCTCCCCTTCCGCTGGGCCCACTCTCCCGTCCACCCGGGCAGCGGCCCATCCGCGTACCTACTCATCTCTGTGTCTAGGTACGGATACTCAGTTCTACGGGGCAGGACCCGCCCCGCATGACCGCCGACCGGGTCAGTTCCCCCGGGCCCCGGTCCCCGACACCCGCCCCCGCAGCAGCAGCGACAGCGCCGAGTGGACGTCGTCCAGGGAGCGCTCGCGCTGGAAGGACTGCCAGTCCAGCGCGGCCACCAGCACCATCCCCACCAGCGCCGCCGCCGTGAGCTGCACGTCGATCTCGCCGCTCAGCTCCCCCGCCTCGACGCCCTCCCGCAGCACCGACTCGACCACCGCGACCGCCTCGCCCCGCACGACCATCAGCGTCGGCTGCCAGCTGCGGTTGGTGCGCCACAGCTCGGCCACGTACAGCTGGGTGAAGGCCGGATAGGCGTCGATGAAGACCAGGCCGGCCCGGATCATCGCGTCCAGCGCCTCGACGCTGGTGCCGCCCCGCTCCCGGGTCTCCTCCGCGGCCGTCCGCAGCGAGGCGGTCAGCAGCCCGACCCCGTGCCGCAGCAGCTCCTCGAAGAGCACCGTTTTGCTGGCGAAGTTGTAGTAGACGGTCCCCTTGGCGACCCCGGCGCGCTCCGCGATCTCGTCCACCGTCGTGGCGGAGAAGCCCTGTTCGGCGATGAGCGTGACGGCCGCCTCGTACAGCTTCTGGCGGGTGGCCGCTCGTCTGGTGCTGCTGCTTTCCATGGCGCTGATTCTCACAGGCTCAGCTCCGGGTGCAGGCGGTCCATGGTCCACACCTGCTTGCGGCGGGCCGCGAGGGCGGTGAGCGCGAGGGCGCCGGCGGTGAAGGCCGCCAGGACCGCGCAGGCCTGCCAGACCGGGTCCAGCGGGCCCCCGGTGATGAGCCGGCGCAGCGCGTCGACGATGTACGACATCGGCAGGTAGGGGTGGATGGCGTTGAAGAAGCCGGGGCTGGTCTGGACGGGGTAGGTGCCGCCCGCCGAGGTCAGCTGGAGCATCAGCACCGCGAGCACCAGGATCCGGCCGGCCGCGCCGAAGCGGGCGTTGAGCCACTGCACCATGGCCGCGAAGCAGGCGGTGACCAGGACCAGGAAGCCGATGGTGCCGGCCGAGCGGGCCATCTCCAGGCCCAGTCCCCAGTGCAGGACCGCCATCAGCGCGGAGACCTGGAGGACGCCGAGGGCCGCCACCGGCAGCCAGCCGGCGAAGGCGATGCGCCAGGCGGAGGCGCCGGCGGCCAGCGCCCGCCGGTTCAGCGGCTGGATCAGCATGTACGCGACCATCGCGCCGACCCAGAGGGAGAGCGGGATGAAGTACGGGGCGAAGCCGGTGCCGTAGTTGGGCGCCTTGTGCAGGGACTTCGCGGCCAGCTGGACCGGGTCGGCCATGACCTCGGTGCGCCGGTCGCGCTGGGCCTGGTCGTAGTCGGGGATCTGGTCCGCGCCCTTGTGGAGGCCGCCGGCCAGCTCGCCGGAGCCGTCGACGAGCTTGTACATGCCGCCGTCGAGGGAGGTGGCGCCGGTCTTGAGCTTGCCGACGCCGGCGTCGAGGTCGTTCGAGCCGCCGTGGGCGGCGGTGATGCCGGTGTGCAGCTTGTCCATGCCGGTGGCGACCTGGTGGGCGCCGTTGTTCAGGGCGTTGACCTGCTTGACGGCCTCTTCGAGGTCGCCGGACAGGCCGGGCGCCTTGCGGACCAGCAGCCGGGCCTTCTTCTCCAGGTCGGAGAGCTGGTCGCGCAGCTTGTCCATGTCGCTGCCGCCGTCCTTGACGAGCGTGTTGACGTCGGTGGCCAGCTCGGCGGCCTCGGCCGCGTCGTTCTTGGCCTTCTTCAGCCGGCCGCACTTGGCGTTGGGCTTCTCGGCCTCGGTGCACAGGTCGGCGTAGACGTCGCTGATGGTGCCGGAGGCCCGCTTGGCCACCCGCTCGGCGCGGGGGGCCGCCTTGGTGAAGGTGTCCAGGTGGTTGCGGACGACCTTGGCGGTGTCGGCGGTCAGCTCGGCGGCGTCGGCGATGGTCTTGACGTTGTCCTTGAGGAACGGACGGGCCTGGTCGGCGACGCCGTTGACCTTGTTCGCCAGCCGCTGGGTGCCGCCCGCGATCTGCCGGGTGCCGGTCTCCAGCTTGCCGGCCGCGGAGTCCAGCTGCTTGAGGCCGCCGGCCAGGTCGCTGGAGCCGTCCTTGGCGTCGCCGAGGCCCTTGGCCAGGGCGGCGGCGCCGTCCTTCGCCTTCCCGATGCCGTCGGTGAGCGTGTCGGCGCCCTCGGCGGCCTTCACGGTCTGGTCGTGCATGTCGGAGAAGGAGATGAAGATCTTGTCGAGGAAGCCGCGCGAGGTCTTGCTCGACGCGGAGGCGCGGACCTCGGAGAAGACGGTCTTGGAGATCGAGCCGACGATGTAGTTGTTGGCGTCGTTCGTGCGGACCTGGAGGGCGCCGGTCTCCGGGGTGTCACCGGAGCTGGAGGCCAGCCGGGTGCTGAAGTCCGCGGGCATGGTGAGCGACAGGTAGTACGTGCCGTCCTCGAGGCCCTTGGCGGCCTCCGTCGCGCTCACCTCGCGCCAGTCGAAGGTGTTGCTCTCGTGCAGCCGGCGGGCGATGTCGGTGCCGGCGGTCAGCTTCTTGCCGCCGACCTCGGCGCCCTTGTCCTCGTTGACCAGGGCCACGGGGAGCTTGTCGAGACGGCTGTACGGGTCCCAGAACGAGCAGAGGTACAGGGCGCCGTAGAGCAGCGGGAGCAGGAGGAGGGCGACGAGCGCGGCCCGCGGCAGCTTCCCCCTGCCGAACCGCTTGAGCTCAAGCGCGGCCAGCTTCGGCGAGCGCATCGGTCGCCCCCTTCTGTGCGGTGGTGGTGTCTTCGGCGCCGGCGCCGTCTTCGGCGCCTTCGGCTGCGGAGTCGGCGGCCTCGGTGGCGTCGGTGTCTTCGGTGGCGTCGGCTTCGGTGGCTGCGGCGGACCCGGGCCCGTCGGCGGGGGCCGGCTCCTCGCGGACCGCGCCGGTACGGATGACCAGGGCGTCCTCGGGGGCCTCGCTGCAGACGGCGAGCACGGTCGTGCCGCGGGCGGCGAGGGTCCGCAACAGCTCCCAGGCCTCGGCGCGTTCGGCGTCCGAGAGCTTGAGGTCGGTGTCGTCCACGGCCAGCAGGCGGGGGCCGGAGATCAGCGCGAGGGCCAGCGAGAGCCGCAGCTGCTCCAGGCGCTCGAGGTCCCGGACCGAGGTGCGGGGGCCCTTGGGCAGGGTGCCGGTGTCCAGGCCGACGGCCGCCAGGGCCTCGTCGATCCGCCGGGCGGTACGCGCCGCCCGCTCGCCCGGGGCCCGCAGCAGGGCCCGCACCGGGCCGTCGTAGCGGCGCTGGAGCAGCGCGCGCTCCCGCAGCTGCTCGGCGACCGTCAGGGACGGGTCCAGGTCGGTGACGCCCGGCACCGGGCCCAGCGCGCTGAGCCGGCGGACCGCTGCCATCTTCTTGGGCAGCGGGTGTCCGGCGACCTCCGCGCGGCCGGCGGTCGGCTTCATCCGGCCGGTGAGCGCCAGCAGGAGGCAGGTGCGGCCGGTGCCGGAGGGGCCCTCGATCGCCACGAGCGAGCCGGGCGGGGCCTCGACGGCCACGTCCTGGAAGACCCACCCGCGCGGGCCCTTCATCCCGAAGTCCACGGCCGTGACGGCCGCGCCGAGCGCGCTGTCCACGCCCGCCCCCTCCCTTTTTGAACTGACTGGTCAGTTCAAAAAGTTAGCACGCTCCGCGGAAGTCCGCGCCGGCTCCCCCGAATTCAGGCCATCTCCCCACGAAGCCGCAGGTCAGGGCGATTGTCAGTGGGTGCCCTCACGATGGGTGCATACGGCCGCTCCGGCATCGGGGCAGCGCCGTCCGTGAAGACAGGAGGTTCGTCATGGCCACACCCGCAGCCGCAGATGTCCACCCCGTCCTCCGCCGCGCCCCGGCACCGCCCGCGGCCCTCGACCTGCTCGCCAAGGCGCGCGGCGGCCTCGCCGAAGCCGCCCGCCTCCCCGACCCCAACGACCGCTACGCCACCGCCCACCTCGCCGCCCTGCGCGCCGCGGCCGCCGTGCTCGCGGCCCGGGCCCGCCCCGAGCCGCCGAGCCGGCACCGCCGGCCGCGGATCCGCAGCGCCTGGGAGCTGCTGCCGCAGATCGCCCCGGAACTGACCGAGTGGAGCGCCCTGTTCGCCTCGGGGGCGGCCAGGCGGGCCCGCGCGGAGGCCGGCATACGCGACGCCGCCACCGGCCGGGACGCGGACGACCTGCTGCGCGAGGCGGGGATGTTCCTGCGCATCGTCGAGCGGCTGCTGGCCCTGCCCGCGCCCGCCCCGACACCGCTGCCGGAGCCCCGCGGGGACGTCCCGGGGTAGCGGCCGCACTCCGCCGCAGGTGTCCGGACGCGCGATGACCTGCGCGGCTCCCCGAGGCAATAGGGTGGTTCGCACGTTCACCGTTCGTTCCCAGCCCGCCGCCCGCGGCGGATCCGCGCCGAGGAGTCATCAGCCGTGTCGGACACTTCCCGCCCCCGCGCCTCCCTTCGTACCGCCGTGGTGTGGGACGTCCTCAAGGAGGTCCTGGACGACCGGGCCAAGGCCACCGGGCGGCGGCTGGACGTGCTCGACACCGGCGGCGGCACCGGCAAGTTCGCGGTGCCCGTCGCCCGGCTCGGCCACCGCGTCACCGTCGTCGACCCCAGCCCCAACGCCCTCTTCGGGCTGGAGCGGCGGGTCGCCGAGGAGGGCGTGGCCGACCTGGTGACCGGAGTGCAGGGCGATGCCCAGGGCCTGCTCGACGTGGTCGAGCGCGGCGGCTACGACGTCGTGCTCTGCCACGGCGTGCTGGAGTACGTCGACGACCCGGCCGAGGGCGTGGCCAACGCCGTCGCGGCGCTGCGCCCGGGCGGCACCCTCAGCCTGCTCGCCGCGGGCCTGGGCGGGGCCGTCCTGGCCCGCGCCCTGGCCGGCCACTTCACCGAGGCCCGGACCGCGCTGACCGACCCGGCGGGCCGCTGGGGCGGCGGGGATCCGGTGCCGCGGCGCT
Source organism: Streptomyces sp. NPDC089919 (assembly GCF_040684615.1). Lineage (NCBI taxonomy): Bacteria > Bacillati > Actinomycetota > Actinomycetes > Kitasatosporales > Streptomycetaceae > Streptomyces > Streptomyces sp. NPDC089919. Next base: position 1,030 of record NZ_JBFBGK010000195.1, on the reverse strand, counting down.
TCACCGCCGAGCAGCTGTCGGCCCTCGTGGGGGACGCGGGGCTGGCGGTGGGCGCGGTCCAGGGCATCAGGGTCTTCGCCGACCTGGTCCCCGGAGTCCTGGTGGACACCGAGCCGGGAGCCGTCGAGGCCCTGCTCAAGCTGGAGGAGGCCGCGGCCCAGCTGCCGGCCTTCCACGCGGTGGCCACCCAGCTGCACGTGCTGGGCGCGAAGGCGGATGCCGCCTGATCTGCGGAGCAGCCGCGGATGGAGTGCACCACAGACCCTCCGTTCCGGCCCCTGTGACCGTATGATCAGGAGACGCCGTCCCGCATGGCGGGGCAGTCCTTGGGGAATAAGCGCCTCAATGACCGCCCGGACGACGGTACGGTTTTTCGCGCAGCACCCATTTCGAAGACATGGCGTGAGAGGGGCGGGTTTCACGGGGGCGATTCCCTGCCTATCCTGAAGGGGACCCCCGGTCGCCACCCCCGCGACCGACGGATGAGGAGGACTCCCGTGCCGCTCTCGGAGCACGAGCAGCGAATGCTCGAGCAGATGGAGCGAGCGCTGTACGCCGAAGATCCCAAGTTCGCGACAGCGCTTGAGGGAAGCGGGCTGCGTACGTACACCCGACGTCGGGTCTACCAGGCAGTCGCAGGCTTTCTGGTGGGTATCGCGCTCCTCATGACCGGAATGGTCGCACCCGACCTGCTGTGGATCAGCGTGGTGGGGTTCCTCGTCATGCTGGGCTGTGCGGTGCTCGCCGTCACCGGTTGGCGCAAGGCCCCCAAGCCGGGTGAGCAGCCCCTGTCCGGCTCGGCCGGCGGGCACTCCCGCGGCCACAACCGGCAGCGCCGCTCCATGATGAACCGCATCGAAGCGCGGTGGCAGAAGCGCCGCGACGAACAGGGGCAGTGACCCCGGGGGCCCAGGCCCCACCGCAGACGCACCCGAGGGGTGGGGGGCGGGGGGGGCGGGGCCCCCCGGCCGGGGCGGGGGCGGCCCGCCGCCGCCCGGACACAGTATAGGACAGGTGAGAGATCTAGAAG
>NZ_JBFBGK010000194.1:0-6259 GCF_040684615.1 Streptomyces sp. NPDC089919 | reverse complement strand
GGCTCCGCCCCGGACCCCGCGCCTCAATCGCCGGCGGGGCTGGATCTTCCAGCCTCGCCGGCGATTGAGGCGACCGTCGCGGAGCGGCGGTGCGGGGGATCCGGGGGCAGCGCCCACCGGTTTCGGGAAGGGGCGGGGTGGGGTGGATCCAGGCGTCAGCCGCGGACGGCGGCGATGGCCGAGGCCAGGGCCGACGGGACGTCGGAGACGACGGTGTGGGCGCCGTCGCGGACCACGTGCCGGCCGCCGACGACCGTGTGGCGGACGTCGGCCGCCGTTGCCGCGAAGACCGCCGTCTCGGCACCGAGCCGAGGCACGGGCCCGGCCGTCCGGACCGAGTCCAGCGCGATGGTGGTGAAGTCCGCCAAGGACCCCGCCACCAGCGAGCCCGCGTCGGCCCAGCCGAGCGCCGCATGGCCGTCGGCGGTGGCGGCCCGCAGCAGCGCCGCGGCCGTCCAGTGCCCCCGCGTCCGCGAGGCCAGCCGCTCGTTGAGCTCCATCGCCCGGGCCTCTTCCAGCAGGTCGATGACGGCGTGGCTGTCGCTGCCCAGCGAGAGCGGGCTGCCGGCGTGCTGGAGCCGGACCGCCGGCCCGATGCCGTCGGCCAGGTCCCGCTCGGTGGTGGGGCACATGCAGGTGCCGGTAGTGGTGCCGCCCAGCAGCGCGATGTCGTCGTCGGTCAGGTGCGTGTTGTGCACGCCCGTGGTGCGCGGCCCGAGCACGCCGTGGTCGGCGAGCAGCCGGGTCGGGGTGACCCCGTGGGCCGCCAGGCACGCGTCGTTCTCCGCGGTCTGCTCGGAGAGGTGGACGTGCAGCGGGGCGCGCCGCTCCTGGGCCCAGCCCGCGACGGTGCCGAGCTGGTCCGCCGGGACCGCCCGCACGGAGTGCACCGCGGCGCCGATCCGGACCTGCTCGCGCTCCTTGAGGGCGCTGACCCGCTCGGCCCAGGCCTCGGCCGTGCCGTCGGAGAAGCGCAGCTGGTGGGCGTTGGGCGGCTCGCCGAAGCCGGCCGACAGGTAGGCGGTGTCGAGCAGGGTGATCCGGATGCCCGCCTCGGCGGCGGCCGCGATCAGCGCCTCGCCCATGGCGTTGGGGTCGGCGTACGGCGTGCCGCCGGGGGCGTGGTGCAGGTAGTGGAACTCGCCGACCGCGGTGATGCCGGCCAGGGCCATCTCCGCGTACACCGCCCGGGCGAGGGCGAAGTACGAGTCGGGGGTGAGGTTCTGGGCGACCGTGTACATGGTCTCGCGCCAGGTCCAGAAGGTCCCGCTGCCGACCTGGACGGTGCCGCGCAGGGCCCGGTGGAAGGCGTGCGAGTGCGCGTTGGCCAGGCCCGGCAGGGTCAGGCCGCGCAGCACCTCGGCGCCCGGCGGCGGGGCGTCGACGCCGGTGCGGACGGCGGCGATCGTGCCGTCCGCGGACACGTCCAGGGCGACGCCCGGCTCGACGTGGGTGTCGAGCCAGGCGTGCTCCAGCCAGTACGTCTTCGCTTGCGGGGTCAGCGGCACGCGAGGCCTTCCAGTACGTCGGCGAGGGCGAGGACACCGGCGACGCAGTCGTCCTCGGCGGCGAACTCGGCCGGGGAGTGGGAGACGCCGGTGGGGTTGCGTACGAACAGCATCGCGGTCGGGACCTGTCCGGAGAGGATTCCGGCGTCGTGTCCCGCGCCGGTGCCCAGGACGGGGACCGCGCTGTCCCGCCCGGCGCCCAGGATCCGGCCCAGTTCGTCGCGCAGGGCGTGCTCGAACTCCACCACGGGGGTGAAGGACTCGCGCACGATCCGCAGGTCGACGCCGTCGCGCTCGGCGCGCTCCCGGGCCGCCTTCTCGACGGCCGTGACGACGGTGTCGAGGGTGGCCTGGTCGGCGGCGCGGGAGTCCAGCCAGCCGCGCACCAGGGACGGGATGGCGTTGACGCCGTTCGGCTCCACGGAGATCTTGCCGAAGGTGGCGACCGCGCCGGCCAGCGCGGCCTCCTCGCGGGCGGCGAGGACGGTCTGCGCGTACGTCAGCATCGGGTCCCGGCGGTCCACCAGGCGGGTGGTGCCGGCGTGGTTGGCCTCGCCGTGGAAGTCGAACCGCCAGCGGCCGTGCGGCCAGATCGCGGAGGCGATGCCGACCCGGTCGCCGGACAGGTCCAGGGCCCGGCCCTGTTCGACGTGCAGTTCGACGAAGGCGCCGATGCGGGCGAGCCGTTCGGGGTCCGGGCCGATCGCCTCGGGGTCGTAGCCGGCCGCCTCCATGGCCTGCGGGAGGCTGATCCCGTCGCCGTCGCGCAGCTGGTACGCCTTCTCGCGGGTGAGCTGGCCGGCGGCGAGCCGGGAGCCGACGCAGGCCAGGCCGAAGCGGGCGCCCTCCTCGTCACCGAAGTTGGTGATGGCCAGCGGGCGGGTGGGCCGGGCGCCGCGGGCGCGCAGCTCGTCCAGGGCGGCGAAGGAGGAGACCACGCCGAGCGGGCCGTCGAAGGCGCCGCCGTCCGGGACGGAGTCCAGGTGGGAGCCGGTGACGACGGCGTCCCCGGCCGCGGGGTCGCCGAGCCAGGCCCACTGGTTGCCGTTGCGGTCCAGCTCGTACGTCAGGCCGCGGGCCTCGGCCTGGGCCTTGAACCAGGCCCGGCAGTCGGCGTCCGCGCCGGTCCAGGCGAACCGCCGGTACCCGCCGGAGTCCGGGTGCCGGCCGATGGGGGCCAGCTCGTCCCACATGGCGTGGAAGGAGCCGGCACCGGGCCCGGTGCCCGGGGCGGCCGCCCCGGGCACCGGGAGGTCGGAGCCGTGGCTCACGCCGAGTCACCCTCCCGCATCGGGATGCGGACGCCGCGCTCGTCGGAGACGGTCTCGGCGATGTCGTAGCCCGCGTCGACGTGGCGGATGACGCCCATGCCGGGGTCGTTGGTCAGCACGCGGCGGATCTTCTCGCCGGCCAGCGGGGTGCCGTCGGCGACGGTGACCTGGCCGGCGTGGATGGAGCGGCCCATGCCGACGCCGCCGCCGTGGTGGATGGAGACCCAGGACGCGCCGGAGGCGACGTTGACCATGGCGTTCAGCAGCGGCCAGTCCGCGATCGCGTCGGAGCCGTCGAGCATGGCCTCGGTCTCGCGGTACGGGGAGGCCACCGAGCCGCAGTCGAGGTGGTCGCGGCCGATGGCCAGCGGGGCGGCGAGGGTGCCGTCGGCGACCATGTCGTTGAAGCGCTCGCCGGCCTTGTCGCGCTCGCCGTAGCCGAGCCAGCAGATGCGGGCCGGCAGGCCCTGGAAGTGGACCCGCTCGCCGGCCATCTTGATCCAGCGGTGCAGGGACTCGTTCTCCGGGAAGAGCTCGAGCATCGCCTTGTCGGTCTTGTGGATGTCCGAGGCCTCGCCGGAGAGCGCGGCCCAGCGGAAGGGGCCCTTGCCCTCGCAGAAGAGGGGGCGGATGTAGGCCGGGACGAAGCCGGGGAAGGCGAAGGCGCGGTCGTAGCCGGCCAGCTGGGCCTCGCCGCGGATCGAGTTGCCGTAGTCGAAGACCTCGGCGCCGGCGTCCATGAAGCCGACCATGGCCTCGACGTGCTTGGCCATGGACTCGCGGGCGCGGGTGGTGAAGCCCGCCGGGTCCTTCGCCGCGGCCGCGGCCATGTCCTCGAACTCCACGCCCACCGGCAGGTACGACAGCGGGTCGTGGGCGGAGGTCTGGTCGGTGACGATGTCGATCGGCGCGCCCTCGGCCAGCATCTGCGGCAGCAGCTCGGCGGCGTTGCCCAGCAGGCCGATGGAGAGCGGGCGGCGGGCGTCGCGGGCCTCGGTGGCCAGCTGGAGGGCGTGGGCGAGGTTGTCGGCCTTCACGTCCAGGTAGCGGTGCTCGATGCGGCGGTCGATGGCGCGCGGGTCGACGTCGATGCAGATCGCGACGCCGTCGTTCATGGTGACGGCCAGCGGCTGGGCGCCGCCCATGCCGCCGAGGCCGGCGGTGAGGGTGATGGTGCCGGCCAGGGTGCCGCCGAACTTCTTCGCGGCGACCGCGGCGAAGGTCTCGTACGTGCCCTGGAGGATGCCCTGGGTGCCGATGTAGATCCAGGAACCGGCGGTCATCTGGCCGTACATGGTCAGGCCGAGGTGCTCCAGACGGCGGAACTCCTCCCAGTTGGCCCAGTCGCCGACCAGGTTGGAGTTGGCGAGCAGGACGCGCGGGGCCCACTCGTGGGTCTGCATCACGCCGACCGGGCGGCCGGACTGGACCAGCATGGTCTCGTCCTGCTTGAGGGTCTGCAGGGTGCGGACCATGGCGTCGAAGGAGCGCCAGTCGCGGGCGGCCTTGCCGGTGCCGCCGTAGACGACCAGCTTGTCGGGGTGCTCGGCGACCTCGGGGTCGAGGTTGTTCTGGAGCATCCGGAGGGCGGCCTCCTGCTGCCATCCCAGGGTGCTGAGCTCAGTGCCTCGCGCAGCGCGAACGGGGCGGGGTCCTGACATGGCGGTGCCTCCTCCGATGTTGGTCAATCCATTCACATCCTGTCCCGCTGAATAGATTCAGTCAACAGCTGCGGGCCGCCACGCCGGATGATTGGCTGACTCCCATGGCCGCAGAGAGTGCACAGGGGGCCGGAGCCGAAGGGCCCGCCACCGCCGCCGGGGCCCGCCGGGACCTGGCCGTACGCGCCGCCGTGGCGCAGGGGCTGGTGGGCCCCGGGGACGGCGACGAACCGCTGGTCTGCCTGCTGGACGTGGCGGGGATCCGCGCCTCGGCCGCGGCGCTGGCGGCCGCCTTCGGGGCCGCCCTGCCGGCCGGCACGCCGGTGCTGCACGCCTTCGCCGTCAAGGCCTGCCCGCTGGTGCCCGTCCTGCGGCTGCTGGCCGACTGCGGGCTGGGCTGCGAGGTGGCGAGCCCCGGCGAGCTGGCGCTGGCCCGGGCGGCCGGGGTGCCGCCGGAACTGACCGTGCTGGACTCCCCCGCCAAGACCCCCGCCGAGCTGCGCGAGGCGCTGGCCTTGGGCATCGCGGTCAACGCCGACAACCCGCAGGAGCTGGCCCGGCTGGACGCCCTCATGGGCTCCGCGCCGACCGCCTCACCGCTGGGCCTGCGGATCAACCCGCAGACCGGGGCCGGCACCATCGGCGCGCTGTCCACCGCCACCGCGACCTCGAAGTTCGGGGTGGCGCTGCGGGACCCGGGCGCCCGGGAATGGGTGGTGCGGGCCTTCCTGGAGCGGCCCTGGCTGACCCGGCTGCACACCCACTCCGGCTCCCAGGGCCTGCCGCCGGCCCTGATGACGGAGGGGGTCCGGGAGCTGTGGCGGCTGGCCGAGGAGATCAACACGGCGGCCGGCCGGCGCCAGGTCGACACCCTCGACATCGGCGGCGGACTGCCGGTGGACTTCACCTCGGACGCGCCGGGGCCGGGGTACGCCGGGTACGTGGCCGCCCTGCGGGCGGCCGTGCCGGGGCTGTTCACCGGGGAGTACGGGCTGGTCACGGAGTTCGGCCGGTCGCTGCTGGCCAAGCACGGGCTGGTGCTCACGCGGGTGGAGTACACGAAGTCGGCGGGCGGGCGGCCGATCGCGGTCACCCACGCCGGGGTGCAGCTGGCCACCCGGACGGTCTACGCCCCGGACGTCTGGCCGCTGCGGATGCTCGCCTACGACGCGAAGGGCGTGCCGAAGACGGAGCCGCCGGTGGCCCAGGACGTGGCCGGCCCGGCCTGCTTCGCGGGCGACCTGCTGGCCGAGGACCGACCCCTGCCGCCGCTGGCCCCCGGCGACCTGCTGGCCGTACCGGACACGGGTGCCTACTTCTTCACCGCCCACTACGGCTACAACAGCCTCCCCCGCCCACCCGTCCACGGCTTCACCCTCGACGGCCCGACCGTCCACTTCCTCCCGATCCGCCCGGCCCAATCGATCGCGTCCATCGTGTCGGAGGCGGGGGGTGGGGTGGCGGGGGCGTAGGGGGGTGGCATTTCCAGCCCCGCCGGGGAGTGGCAAACCCAGCCCCGCCGGCGATTGAGGCGCGGGGCCCGGGGCGGAGCCCCGACCTGGGCCCGGCCCACCCTTTGCGTCCGGCCGCGCACATCCAGCCCCGCCGGCGATTGAGGCGCGGGGCCCGGGGCGGAGCCCCGAAACCTGGGCCCCGCCCACCCTTTGCGCCCGGCCGCGCCGGGGACATCCCCGCCCCGCCGGGGAGTGGCAATTCCAGCCCCGCCGGCGTTTGAGGCGCGGGTTCCGGGCCCGGGCCCGGCCGCTGCGCGGAGCCCCCCCCCCCCCCCCCCCCCCCCAAACCCCCCCCCCCCCCCCCC